>JBBDQU010000073.1 GCA_040905865.1 Alphaproteobacteria bacterium | reverse complement strand
GGACCTGCGCATCGATACCTACCGCGCCTCGGGCGCCGGCGGCCAGCACGTCAACCGGACGGACAGCGCCGTGCGGATCACGCATGAACCGACCGGCGTTGTCGTGCAATGTCAGCAGGACCGCTCGCAGCACAAGAACAGGGCCAGCGCCATGAACATGCTGAAGGCGCGCCTCTATGAACGGGAACTGACCCGCCGCGAGGCGGCAGCCCGCGCAGAGCATGATGCGAAGTCGGATATCGGCTGGGGCCACCAGATACGGTCCTATGTGCTGCATCCGTACCAGATGGTAAAGGATTTGCGAACCGATGCCGAAACAAGTAATGCCCAGAGCGTTTTGGATGGCGATCTTGATCTTTTTCTCGAAGCGGCGCTTGCCGCCCGCGCCGGAACGAAACGCGCCGACAAGTCCGCGCAGTAGGCTCAGTCCGGCGGTTACGGCAGGGCGAGGGGTTCATACCAGTCGGCATTGAAACCGGCGGCATCGCGGCCCGCCCGGTTGAAGGGCGGCCTGACGGCGCCACGGTAATACCGGCGGACCAGCGCCTGGAATGCCGGCGCAGGGTCGAGGCCCCGCGCGGCGGCGATATGGTCGAACCAGCGCTGTCCGGCAGCGACATGGCCTATCTCGTCCGCCAGGATGATGCGAAGAATGCGGGCGCTTTCGGTATCGCCGGCCTTGTCCAGTTTTTCAATCATGACCGGTGTCACGTCCAGGCCGCGTGCTTCCAGCACCAGCGGCGCCACCGCCAGTCGGGCCAGCACGTCATGCGCGGTTTCCTGTGCCGATTGCCACAGCCCGTCATGCGCCGGCAGGTCGCCGTAGGCGGCTCCCATGTCGGTGAGACGGCCGCTCAGCAGGGTGAAGTGCTTCGCTTCCTCGTCGCCGACCATCACCCAGTCGTCGTAAAATGACCGCGGCAGGTCGGGATTGGCGAAGCGGGCAATCATGTCCCAGGCCAGATCGATCGCATTCAGTTCGATATGGGCGATGGCGTGCAGCAGGGCGACCCTGCCGGCCGTACCCCGGCGACGCGGCATTTCCGACGGATGTTTCAGGACAGGACGGCCGGGCCGCGCCGGCCGCTCCGGTGGCGGAACTTTGCCGATTTCGACAATGCCGCCATTGCGCCATGCCGCCGCGGTGTCGCGGCTGCGCGCCGATTTCTCGACGGGCGAGGCGGTCTGCAAAATGCGGCAGGCAGCCTGTGTGAGGGAGATATCGCCCATCGCCACAGGCCGAGCCGATTGCGGGATCAGCGGTCGGCGACCAGCGTCTGCCGTTGTTCGCCCAGCCCGTCGATGCCGAGCCGCATGACGTCGCCCGGCTTCAGGAAGACGCGCGGCTTCTGGCCCATGCCGACGCCCGGCGGCGTGCCGGTCGCGATCACGTCGCCGCTGTTCAGGGTCATGAACTGGCTGAGGTAATTGACCAGGTAGACAACGCCATACACCATGGTGTTCGTATTGCCGTTCTGGTAGCGGTGACCGTTTACCTCGGTCCACAGCGCCAGCGCCTGCGGGTCGGCGACTTCGTCCCTGGTGACCAGCCAGGGGCCGACGGGGCCGAACGTGTCGCAGCTCTTGCCCTTGGTCCACTGGCCCTGGCGGCGGATCTGGAAATCGCGTTCCGATACGTCATTGACGATGCAGTATCCGGCGACATGGTCCAGCGCATTGGCCGTGTCGATATACTTGCCCGGCTTGCCGATCACGAAGGCCAGTTCGACTTCCCAGTCTGTCTGTTCGGAGCCGCGCGGAATGATAACGTCGTCATGCGGGCCGGAAATCGCACTGTTCGCCTTCATGAACATGATCGGTTCCGGCGGGACCTCACCGCCGGTTTCCGCCGCATGGTCGGAATAATTCAGCCCGATGCAGATGAACTTGCCGATATTTCCGACACAGGGGCCCATGCGCGGCGTGCCGCTGACCCTGGGCAGCGAGGCGGGGTCCAGTGCCTTCAATTTTTCCAACGAGTCCGGCAGCAGCACATCGCCGGCGACATCGCCGATCACGCCCGACAGGTCGCGGATGGCGCCGTCGCTGTCCAGCATGCCGGGCTTCTCCGATCCGGCCGGTCCGTAACGCAGCAGTTTCATTGTATTCTCCCCAGTAAATCCATTGTTGTCGGTTGGCGGTGATCTTACGCGACGGCGTGCGACGCGACACCCCAAATCTTGCCCTGCAAAGGGTTACAGGTCGCCAAGGGCGGTCTGGACCTCGGCGACATGGCCCTTGACCTTCACCTTGCGCCAGACCCTGCGGATCGTGCCCTTGCCGTCGATCAGGAAGGTCGCCCGCTCGATCCCCATATAGACGCGGCCATACAGTTTCTTCTCTACCCAGACACCATAGGCCTCGCAGATATCGCCGGATTCATCCGCAACCAGCGGGAAGTTGAGCGCCTGCTTTGCCTTGAAATTGTCGTGCCGTTTGACGCTGTCCTTCGACACGCCGATAACCGCCGCGCCGGATTTTGTCAGGGCCGGCATGGCGTCGCGAAAGTCGCAGGCCTCCTGGGTGCAGCCCGGCGTGCTGTCCTTCGGATAAAAATACAGGATCACGGGCTTGCCGCGGAAATCCTTCAGCGATATCTCGCCGCCGCCGTCCGTCTTCGATGTGAAATCGGGCGCCTTGTCACCAGCATCCGGCATGGTTTTCTGTCTCCTGTTTCATGAGTCAATCCTGTCGTGTTTCAAGATGCATGGCCGACCAGGCGTTCGAAATGACCCCGGACGGTTGTGGCGGCCAACTCCATGTTTTTGATCAGCAGATCGAAGTCGGTGGCGCCGCCCGCCGTGACCAGCAGGCTGCGCTGCCCCTCCGTGACGTTTTCCCCATCGAACGCCCCTTCCACCGAAAGTCGCAGCACGCCCTGCAACCGCTGCCATAGCGCAAGTGTATCCTGAAGATCCGCGCCGGTCGCCGGGTCGAGCAGCCCGGCCGAAACCAGCCGCGTCAGCGCGTCCGCCGTATTGGGGCTGAGTGTATCCGGGTATTCCGACGCGTGGCGCAGCATCAGGTATTGAGCGATGAATTCTATATCGACCAGCCCGCCGCGGCGGTGCTTGATGTCCCAGATCGACTGTCCCTTGTGCTCCTGCGCCATTCGCGTACGCATGCTGGCGACTTCGTTTGCCAGGGCTTCCGGGTCGCGCTCGCGGGTCAGCGACTCGCGGATGATGCCCTCAACGGACTGGCGCAACTGTTCCGGGGCGGTGACCACCCGGGCGCGGGTCAACGCCATCTGTTCCCAGGTCCAGGCATCTGCCCGCTGGTATTGCGCGAAACCGTCCAGCCGCGATGCGATCGGTCCCTTGTTGCCGGACGGGCGCAACCGCATGTCGAGCTCGTAGAGCCGTCCCTCGCTGGTGCGAGCCGTGATTCCCGCGATCAGCCGCTGCGCCAGCCGCGTGAAATACAGGCCGGGGACCAGCGGCTTCGGGCCATCGGAACCACCGGCGTCCGGTTCATGGTCATAAACCATGACCATGTCGATGTCAGACCGATGCGCCAACTCGCCGCCGCCGAATTTCCCCATGGCGATCAACGCTGTGCCACCGCCCGCTACGCGGCCATGCAGGCGGATGAATTCCGCCTCGATGGCGTCCCATAAAAGGGTGATGGAAACATCGGCAATGGCGGTCAGGGTCGGGCCCGCGCGGCGGCCATCGGTCACGCCGCGCAGGATCTGCACGCCCGCCTGAAACTTGTGCTCATAGGCCCAGCGCCGGGTCAATTCCAGCACATCCTCGATATCGTTCGCCTGTTCCAGCGCGCGTTCCAGATCGGCCCGCAACAGTGCCGTCGTCGGGATCTCATCGACGAAATCAGTGCCCAGGACGGCATCGAGGCAGGATGGACTACGCACCAGCCAGTCGGATAATTGCGGCGCATTGCCCAGAATTTCCGCAACCAGGTCCAGTAGCGGCGGATTCGCCGTAAACAGCGAAAACAACTGGACGCCGGCGGGCTGGGCGCGCAGGTAGGCATCGAAGCGGATCAACGCCGTGTCCGGTTCCGACGTACGCGCCAGGGCCTGCAGCAACATGGGGACCAGTTCGGTCAGCAACTGCCGCGACCGTTCCGCCCGTGTCGCCCGGTATCGTCCGCGATGCCAGCCGCGGATGATGGCGGAAACCCGGCTGCCGTCGTTGAAGCCCATTTTTTCGAGGGTTTCCACCGTTTCCGGGTGATCTTCCCCGCCGGTAAAGACCAGCGCGCCCCCGGCGCCGAGATCGGGCGAATCCTCGAACAGGGCGGCATAATTGCTTTCGACGAAGCGCAGGTGTTCCACCAGCGTTTCGCGAAAATCCGCGCCGTCCCGGTGTCCGAGAAAAATTGCCAGGGCCTCGATATCCTCATCCGGCTTCGGCAGCGTCTGGGTCTGTTCGTCATTGATCATCTGCAGCCGGTGCTCGACCCGCCGCAGATATTCATAGGCCCTGACCATGCCGTCGGCGGTATCCTGGGTGACCTGACCGATCGTTACGAGTCCCTGCAGGGTCCGGCAGGTTTCCGGAGTCCGCAATTCGGGTTCGCGCCCGCCCCAGATCAGTTGCTGGGTCTGGGTAAAGAATTCGATCTCCCGGATTCCGCCGCGGCCCAGCTTGATATTATGGCCGTTTACGGCAATTTCGCCGCCGCCGCGTTGCGCGGTAATCTGGCGCTTGATGGAATGGATATCCTGAATGGCGGCGAAATCAAGGTGCTTGCGCCAGATGTAGGGTCGAAGCCGGTCCAGGAACTCGTGCCCCGTATCGACGTCGCCCGCGACCGGCCGCGCCTTGATCATGGCGGCGCGTTCCCAGTTCTGTCCCATGCTCTCGTAGTAATCGAGCGCCGCGTCCATCGAAACCGCGAGCGGGGTCGAGGAGGGGTCCGGGCGCAGGCGGAGGTCGGTCCGGAAGACATAGCCGTCCGCCGTGCGCTCGCTCAGCAGTTTCACGATGCTCCGGGTCACCCGGACAAAGATCTGTGTCAGCGCGGCCTTGTCGGGCGCGGAAACCTTTTCCGGATCGAACAGGACGATAAGGTCGATATCGCTGGAATAGTTGAGTTCCCGCGCCCCGAGCTTGCCCATGCCCAGCACGACGAAACCCGAATGCCGGTTCGGATCGGTGCTGTCCGCCAGGACGATGCCGCCGCGGGCCGCCGCGACGCGCAATGCATGGCCGACAGCGAGCCGGATGGCGCTGTCGGCGAACTCGGAAAGTGCCTGTGTGACACGGGTGACGGACCACATCCCGGCCATATCGGCAATCCCGACCAGCAGCGCGACCCGCTGCCGGATTTTCCGCAGGACCGACATGACGTGACTTTCGCCGGTGTCTTCGCCGATTTCCGCCTCGAGCCGGCCGATCAGCGCCGCAAGAACCGCGTCCGGACCCCGGCAGAGGAGGTCGCGAATGAACGGCGTTTCCCTCTCAAAGGCATGGCCGAGGAAGGGGCTGTTCCCGAAAACCGCGTGCAGCAGTCGGCGGCCGTCCGGGCTGGCGGAAAGGGTTGCAACGAAGTCTGCTTCCTCCGGTGCGCCGGCGGCAATTTCATGCAGCCGTTCGATACCTGTTTCGGTCCAGTCGGGATGCCCGGCGCGGGGCAGTTGCTGCGGATTGAACGGGAAGACGAGATCGGACATGGGCGAGATCACATTTAAGGGCGCCAGTGCAGGTCAGCCATGATTTGCTCTAGCAGGCGCGAATTGAACTATGCGATGTAACTATATGTCATACCCGAGCAAACGACACCCATCGTGATCCGTCGCGGCGCACGCATTTTTCTGGAGTTTCTGGCCGGCCTGGCAGCGGGCGCCATGATCCTTGCGCTGGTCGGCTGGTGGTGGCTGTCGACCGGGCCTATCACGGTGACATTTCTGAACCCCTATATCGAAGACGCGCTCTCGCTGCGTGACAGTACCGTCGCCGTGGAAATCGACGATACGGTTCTTGTATGGGCGGGATGGGAACGCGCCGTCGATGTGCGGGTCACCAATCTGCGCGTTCTGGATTTCGAGCGGAAGGTCATTGCGACGCTACCGCAGGTTTCGCTCGGGTTTTCGCTCCGCGCCATGATGCGCGGACTGCTCGCGCCGACCTATATCGAAATTCAGGCGCCGGAAGTTTCGGTGGTTCGCCACAGCGACGGCAACTATGCCGCGAGCCTGGCCAGCGGCGCGGCAGGAGAAAACCAGCCTGGCGAGGACGCTGTGCTTTCCGGGCTGGTCACGGAACTGCTGTCGACGCCTGACCTGACGCGGTCGTTCGGATACCTTCGGCGGGTCGGGATCGTCGACGCGGATCTGACGCTGCGGGATCACAGGCTGAACCGGGTCTGGCACGCGCCGAGCGCCGATATCACCATGGTTCGCAATACCGCCGGGATCGGCGCGGATTTCGTACTCGAACTGGCGCAGGACGGCGAAAACAGCCGCATTGCCGGTATCGCGGAATTCCGGCGGGATACAACGGAATTCCTGGCCCGACTCGATTTTTCAGACCTCGATTCGGCGCCGTTCCTGACCGGGATCGACATCCCGCCGGTGCAACGCCTGGCAGCGGCGCGTTATCGGGTGAATGGCACTGTGGACCTGCGGGCTGCCGCGGACGGTACCTTGCGCTCGGTCCAGTTCGACGTCGCCACGGAAACGAGCGAATTCAACGGAATGCTCAGCCTGGACTCGGAGGCGTACGGTTATGCCGCGCGGGTTTCCTTCGAAAACCTGCCGACCGCCATGGCGACCGATGCAGTACCGGAAATCGCCGAATGGGTGGAGGCCGATCTGGCGTTCAGCGGTACCATGGAACTGGCTGGCGCGGTGGATGGATTCATCGACACGATGACCATAGACGTGACCGGGGGCGGCGGGTCGGTGCGGGTGGCGAAACTGCTGCCCGACCCGGTTGCGGTGGCGGGAATCCGACTGAAAGCCATAGTTACGGATG
Source organism: Alphaproteobacteria bacterium (assembly GCA_040905865.1). NCBI lineage: Bacteria > Pseudomonadati > Pseudomonadota > Alphaproteobacteria > Alphaproteobacteria bacterium. The sequence goes on along the minus strand of JBBDQU010000073.1, from coordinate 68,476 downwards.
ACGGCGACCAGATAAGGGTATCCGAAGCGGTCGTCGACCTGACGCAGGGCAGCCTGGCGATGAACGCCGTCGCGACGAAGCATGGCGCCGACTGGAGCCTGCGCTACGGTGCGCGCGCGACCGGGGTGCCCACGAACGATATCCGGCAATACTGGCCGCCGGCGGCGGCGGAGAGCGCGCGGCGCTGGGTCCTGCTGAACCTGACCGACGGCCAGGTGAGCGATGCGAGCCTGAGTCTCGTGGCCCGGTATTCAAAGCCGGCGGAAGACGGCGCGAACGAAATCGGCGTCACGGTGGAGTCGCTGCATGGCGGCATCACCGTCGAAGGCCTGTCCGTGGACTATTATCACCCGTTGCCCAAAATCACCAATGGCCGGGCCGACATGACCTTTACCGCGGACCAGTTCGATGTCGCCGTCCGCGGCGGTGCGCTGCGCGACCTTCGGGTGGATTCGGGCAGGGTTCTTATAACGGATATCAGCGGCTACGATCCGAAAATCGCCATCGACGGGACGATTCGGGGCCCGTTGCAGACGGCACTGACCGTGCTGGACAGCAAGCCGCTGGAATTCCTCAGCAATATCGGCCTGGATGCAAAAGCCATTACCGGCGCGACGGCGGCGCGGATTGTACTTGAGTTTCCGCTGCTGAATGACCTCAAGGTCGAACAGATCGCCATCGCGGCCGGCGCGACATTGCGCGATGTGGCGATCAACCGGGGGCCGCTGGGGCTGGCGATGCGGCAGGGCGCGCTGGAGCTGAAGGTGACCGGGCAGGGCATCACGGCGGCGGGGACCGCCAGTTTTGCCGGCGTTCCGGTCAAGATCGACTGGCGGGAAAACTTCGGCGGTACAAGGGAGTTCCAGCGCCAGGTGAATGTATCGGGACTGCTGGGCAACGAGGCCCGGCGCGTGCTGGGATTCTCCGGGCTGACGTTCCTCGATGGGGAGGTTCCGACCGATGTGCGGGTGACGATGCCGTTCGACGGCCGGCGCGAGGTCATTGTGACGGCGGACCTGAAACGCGGGTCGCTGGAGTTCCCCTTCATCCACTGGCGCAAACCGCCCGGCATCCCTGCCATGCTGACCGCGTTCGCGGTGACCCCGCCCGGCGGCGACACGGTGATCGAGACGTTGAAAATTTCCGCCGGCGACTTGCGTGTGAATGCGCGCGCCGAAATGACCGACGACGCCAGGGGGCTGAAACTGCTGGAATTCCGCGACCTGCAGTTCGCCGGTAACAGTCTGACAGGCCGCATCGGTTTCCGGGACGGCGGCGGCTACGATATCGCGCTGTCCGGACCACGCCTGGACGTCGAACCGTTCTTGCAGTCCGACGACGAGGTGGATATGCGGGCGGCGGGCGAAGCGATACCCCTGCGGATCGACGTCAATATCGCGGAAGTCCACCTGGGGGACGGCCAGATTTTACGGGACGTTCGGGCTGTGCTCGACGGCACTGACGCGGACTGGCGGCAAGTCGATGTGGATTCCGCAATTGGCGGTGGCGACCGCCTGACGATGCAGTACCGGCCGGACGGCGCCGGCCGTAGCATGACCATCGCAACAGATAACGGCGGTGACGCCTTGCGGGCGCTGGGATGGACCAGGCGGGTCAGTAGCGGCAAGCTGCGCATCACTGGCAAACAGACGGCGCCGGGCGCGCCGATGGCGGGCGTTTTTTCGCTTCGGGAGTTCAAGGTCAGCGACGCTCCCGCGCTGGCCCGGATCCTCCAGGTCCTGTCGCTGACGGGGATTTTTTCGGCGTTGAACCAGACCGGGCTGGACTTCGTGGCCCTCAATGGCGAATTCCGTTATTACGGCGGCGTCCTTGAGGTGAGCGATACAAGGGCCTTCGGTTCCTCGCTCGGGATAACGACGGAGGGGGTCATCTTCACCGGTTCGAATGTGGTTCGGCTCGACGGCACGATCGTCCCCGCCTACACGATCAATCAGGTGCTGGGAAAAATTCCGATCCTGGGACATATCCTGACCGGCGGAAAAAGCGAAGGCGTGTTCGCGGCCAATTATGCGCTATCGGGCAGTCTCGAAAATCCGGAGGTTTCGGTAAACCCGCTTTCGGCCCTGGCGCCGGGATTCCTGCGCAATCTTATCGGCGGCAACGCCAAGCCGATTGCCGACAAGGATGTGCCGTCCAGCGCCGATTGATCACGATCTGTTTTATACGGGGCAGGCCAGGGCGTGGCGTTTGCGGCCCGCCGACAGTTTTATGACCCCTTCGGCGTTGATATCGGCCATCGTGACGAGCGCTTTTTCGTCCGCGATCCGCGTGTCGTTCAGCCGCGCGCCGCCGCCCCTGATCAGCCGGCGGGCTTCGCCGTTGCTGGCGGCGAGGGACAGGCGCTGCATAAGTTCGTAGGCGAGAATGCCTGCCTCGATTTCACCCCGTGGAATATCGACCCGCGGCAAATCCCCGCCGATGGCGCCTTCCTCGAATGTCCTGCGGGCGGTTTCCGCAGCCGCCTGTGCCGCAGGTTTCCCGTGGCACAGCGCCGTCGCTTCGTTGGCGAGCGTCTTCTTGGCGTCGTTCAGTTCCGCGCCATCCAGCGATTCCAGCCGGGCGATTTCGTCGAGCGGCAGGTCGGTGAACAGGCGCAGGAAGCGGCCGACATCGTCGTCATGGGTGTTGCGCCAGTACTGCCAGTAATCATAGGCGGACAGGCGGTCCGCGTTCAGCCAGATCGCGCCGGACGCGGTCTTGCCCATCTTGGCGCCGCTGGCGGTCGTCAGCAGGGGCGTCGTCAGCCCAAACAATTCCGTCTGGTCTATCCGCCGGCCGAGATCGACGCCACTGACGATATTGCCCCACTGGTCGGAACCGCCCATCTGCAACCGGCAATCGTGGCGCCGGGCCAGTTCCAGGAAGTCGTAGGACTGCAGCACCATGTAATTGAATTCCAGAAAGGAAAGCGGCTGCTCGCGCTCCAGCCGCAGCTTGATCGAATCGAATCCCAGCATCCGGTTCACCGAAAAATGCCGGCCGTAGTCGCGCAGGAAGTCGATATAGGAAAGGCGGTCGAGCCAGTCCGCATTATTGACCATGATCGCGTCGGTCGGCCCGTCGCCGAAGGTCAGGAATTTTTCGAAGACGCCGCGGATGCCGGCGATATTCGCGGCGATCTGGTCTTCGGTCAGCAGTTGGCGCTGGGTGTCCTTGCCGGACGGATCGCCAATTTTCGTCGTGCCGCCGCCCATCAGGACGACTGGCCGGTGCCCTGTGCGTTGCAACAGGCGCAGCAGCATGATCGGCACCAGGCTGCCGGCATGCAGCGAATCGGCGGTGGCGTCGAAGCCGATATAGGCGGTGACGATCCCTTTCGCGGCAAGGGCGTCCAGCGCCGCGCTGTCCGTGCACTGGTGAATGAAGCCGCGATCGCTGGCGGCCCGCAGGAATTCCGATTTCGACTGTGTCATGTTTCCGTTCCGTTTACGCGGCGGTCATGTATCACAATCGCACGATGGCGACAAACCGGTGTATACTGCGGATATGACGGATATGGATTTACAGCAGCCGGTGCTGGCGCTCGGCCTGATGAGCGGGACCTCAATGGACGGTATCGACGCCGCCCTGCTCTGGACCGATGGCGACAGGGTCGTCGAGCCACGCGGCACGCTGAGCGTCGCCTACGAGCCGGCGCTGCGCGATGCGCTGCGCCGGACCGTGGCGCTTGCTGAAATGTTGCCGGGCGTGGATGCGATCGAACGCGCGATGACACTGGCCCATGCGGCGGCGGTCGAGGCGCTGCTGCAGCAACTGAAAATTCCGCCCGATGAGGTTCGGGTCATCGGATTTCACGGACAGACGATCCTGCATCGCCCCGAAGCGGGCATAACCTGGCAGATCGGCGACGGGGCGCTGCTGGCGGTGGCCAGTGAAATCGATGTTGTCTCGGATTTCCGCGCCGCCGATGTTGCGGCCGGCGGGGAAGGGGCGCCGCTGGCGCCGGTGTATCACGCGGCGCTGGCGGCCGATGAGGCGCGGCCGGTCGCCATTCTCAATATCGGCGGCGTCGCCAATGTGACGTGGATCGGCCCGGCGGGGGAACTGATCGCCTTCGATACCGGGCCGGGGAATGCGATGGTCGATGACTGGTGCCTGACGCATACCGGCGAACCGCTGGACGCCGACGGCAGGCTGGCGGCATCGGGGGTAATTGACCCTGCGGCGCTGGCCGCCCTGCTGGACAATCCTTATTTCGACCGCCGACCGCCGAAATCGCTGGACCGCAATGCGTTCAGCGCGTCGCCGGTCGCGGCGCTTTCCCCGGCGGACGGGGCGGCCACGCTGGCGGCGTTCACGGCGCATGCGGTGGCGCGCGCGGCGGCGCATTTTCCGTCGCCCGCCAGACGGTGGCTGGTCTGCGGCGGCGGCCGCCACAATCCCTATATTATGAAGTTGCTGGCCAGGACGCTGAAGCAGCCGGTCGCACCGGTCGAAGCGGCGTCATGGGACGGCGACGCGCTGGAAGCGCAGGCCTTTGCCTATCTGGCGGTACGGTCGCTTCGCGGTATGGCGCTGACCTATCCGGCGACGACAGGTGTGTCGAAGCCGCTGACCGGCGGGCGCCTTGACCCGGCGCTTCTATAGATCACGCGAATCCGGAATAGGATCACGATGGCCGCGCCACGGTTATCCTGAAGTAATTCACTCGGCCGGGCTTTTTTCCATCATGGCGGTGTCGATGTAGCTGCCGACATGCCCGACCAGTTCATCCATGTGACCGTTGAAAAAATGGTTCGCGCCCGGCACGATTTCATGGCTGATGGTTACGCCCTTTTGCTGGCGCAGTTTGTCGATCAGCTTCTGTACGGAATCGGCGGGGACGATCTCATCCTTGTCGCCCTGGACAACCAGACCGGAGGCGGGGCAGGGCGCCAGAAACGAAAAGTCATACATGTTCGCCGGCGGCGCGACAGAGATAAAGCCGGTAATTTCGGGCCGGCGCATCAGCAGTTGCATGCCGATCCAGGCGCCGAAGGAAAATCCCGCGATCCAGCATTGCGGCGAATCCTGGTTGTTCGCCTGCAGCCAGTCAAGCGCCGCCGCCGCATCGGACATCTCTCCTTCACCTCGGGAAAACGTTCCCTGCGACCGGCCGACCCCCCGGAAATTGAACCGCAGGCACGAAAACCCCCGCGCCAGAAATGTCTGATAAAGCGAATAGACGACCTTGTTGTTCATCGTGCCGCCATGCAGCGGGTGCGGATGCAGAAACAGGGCGATTGGCGCATTCGGCACTTTAGCGGCCAGATATCGGGCTTCGATGCGACCTTCGGGTCCGTTTATGGTAATTTCGGGCATGTGTTCTCCAAATGGCGCCGGGCCGCAGATAAGGGCTGTTAAGCCTGTTTTTCGATTAAATCAAGTAATAGTGAGACAAGCCTTTGTTCGAAAAAGGGAAACTTAATCTACTGTTCTTGACTGTACTACATGGCGCCATATATCCTGAATTTCAACCGGGTTCGTGAATCGAAAGCGGCCCCTTAATAGCATAAGCATGGAAGCCGATGTTCAAAACGATTCGCGAGGAAATCCGCGGGATCATGGCCCGCGACCCGGCCGCCCGATCGGCGCTGGAGGTCGTGACCTGCTATCCGGGTTTCCATGCCGTTATGCTGCATCGTCTGTCCAGCCGGTTGTGGCGGCGCGAATGGCGCATTCTGGCGCGGATGGTGTCCCATATCGGCCGGTTCCTGACCGGTATTGAAATCCATCCGGGCGCCCGCATCGGCCAACGGCTTTTCATCGATCACGGGATGGGTGTCGTTATCGGCGAAACCGCCGAAATCGGCAACGACGTGACGCTGTATCATGACGTGACGCTTGGGGGCGTCGCGCCGTCGGTGGATTCCGACAGCCAGCGCAACCTGAAACGGCATCCGACCCTTGAGGACTGCGTCATCGTCGGCTCCGGTGCGAATGTCCTGGGACCGATCAAAGTGGGAAAAGGCGCCAGAATTGGCGCGAACGCCGTTGTCACGAAAAACGTGCCGGCCGGCGCAACGGTCGTCGGCATACCGGGGCGCGCCCTGGCGCGTCCGGCGGCGACGGAGCAGGATGCCTTTGCGCCATATGGCACGCCCCTGGGTGACGTGCCGGATCCGATAATCCGTGCGATGGACGGGCTGATGGATCAGGTAACAACGCTGAAGGTCCGGATCGACGAGCTTGAAAGGCAATTGGGTTCGGTGCAGGGGACCGGGACGCTGGACTACGAATCCCGCGAAGATCGCGCAACGCCAATGGCCGACAAATAGCTGTCGCCGCGCGCCCGCTGCTGCCGATTTGCCTTCAACTGAAAACATGGGTCGCATGGTGCGGCTAAACACGAAAGGCGCCGGGCATCCGGCTATGCATGAATAACGAAATCTACCTTGACCATAACGCCACAGCGCCGGTCCGGGAAGCCGTGGCGGATGCCATGATGGCGGCGCTGCGCCAGACCGGCAACGCGTCTTCCGTGCACCGTTTCGGCCGCCGCCAGCGGCAGCTGGTGGAGACGGCGCGGGCGGAGGTCGCGGCGTTGCTGGGCGCGCCCCCGCAGAATGTCGTGTTCACGGGGGGGGGAACGGAGGCGAACAATCTTGCCCTTCGCGGCGCCGGCCGCAAGCGCATCATTGTCTCCGCGATTGAGCATTTGTCCGTGCTGCAGGCGGCGGACGGCGCCGAAATCGCGCCGGTGACGGCGGCGGGCATTGTCGATATCGACCGGCTGGCCGGGATGATGGCGGCGGATGGGGAACCGGCGCTGGTCTCCGTCATGCTGGCGAATAACGAAACCGGTGCTGTCCAGCCGCTGGACGACATTGCCGGGATCGTCGAACAGGCCGGCGGCATTCTGCACAGCGACATGGTGCAGGCGGCGGGGCGGCTGCCGCTGGACCGCTACCCGATGGCAATGGCGACCGTGTCGGCGCACAAGATCGGCGGACCGCAGGGTATCGGCGCGCTGGTGCTGGGCCGGGACGTGCCGCTAAGCCCCGTGATCCGGGGCGGCGGCCAGGAGCGGGGCCGGCGCGCGGGAACGGAGAACATGGCCGGAATCGTCGGGTTCGGGGTCGCCGCCAGGCTGGCGCGCGAACAGGCCGACGGGAATGCCGCGATGGCGAAAATGCGCGACCGCATGGAAGCCCGGCTGCTCCGGGCGTTTCCCGATGCGGTCGTGTTCGGCGCCGGCGCGCCGCGGCTGGACAATACCAGTTGCGTCGCCATCCCCGGGATGCGGGCGGAAACCCAGATCATGGCGCTGGATCTCGCCGGGATTGCGGTGAGCGCGGGATCGGCCTGCTCGTCCGGCAAGGTCACCACAAGCCATGTGCTGCAGGCGATGGGCGTGGCGGCGGATATGGCGCAATGCGCGATCCGCATCAGCTTCGGCCCGGGCAACAGCGATGCGGACAGCGACAGGCTGATCGATATCCTGCGTTCCCTGCGCGGCCGTACGGCCCGCCAAGACCCGGAGGCGGCGTAACGCATGCCGAAAATGACATTCATCGATCCCAAGGGCGTTGCCCGGGAAGTCAACGCGCCGGTGGGCAAGTCCATACTGGATATCGCGCACGCCAATAATGTCGATATCGAAGGCGCCTGCGAAGGCGCAATGGCCTGTTCGACCTGCCACGTCATTGTCGATCCGGCCTGGTATGACCGCCTGCCGGAACCTGGCATCGACGAGGAAGACATGCTCGATCTGGCCTTCGGCCTGACCCGCACGTCGCGGCTCGGTTGCCAGGTGACGATCACAGAGGATCTGGACGGTCTTGTCGTCCGCCTGCCGTCGGCCACCCGAAACGTCCTGCTGGCATAACCATGGCAAACCACGAACTGTTCGACCGCCTGAAGGCATCCTGCCGCCCGCAATGGGAGGCGTATATCCAGCATGCGTTCGTGCGCGGGCTGGGCGCGGGCGACCTGCCGCAACCGGCCTTCCGGTATTACCTGCAGCAGGATTATCTGTTCCTGATCCATTTTTCCCGGGCCTACGGGCTGGCGGCCTTCAAGGCTGACAATCTGACCGATCTGCGCCGGGCGGCGGGGGCGCTGCACCACATATCGGTCAACGAAATGGCGCTGCATGTGGGTTACTGCGCGGGCTGGGGCGTCGATGAAGCGACGATGGCCGCTATGCCGGAAGACCCGGCGAACATGGCCTATACCCGTTATGTGCTGGAGCGGGGCCTGGCGGGCGACGCGCTCGACCTCGCGGTGGCGCTGGCGCCCTGCATCGTCGGCTATGCGGAAGTGGGCGCGTGGCTGAAAAGCGGCGGCGGTCCCGCCTCTTCGGGAAATCCCTATCAGGAATGGATCGATACCTATGCCGCCGCGGATTATCAGGAAGTCGCCTGGGCGCATGCGGCGCATCTCGACGATCTGATGGTACGCCGCGGCGGGCCCGGCCGGTTCGACCGCCTGGCGCAGACCTTCGAGGAAGCGACGCGCCTGGAGATCGGATTTTGGCAGATGGGGCTGAATGCGGCGGCCTGACACCGCTGAAACGGGAATTTTCCCGGATGCTCCAATTAGATCGGATCATGGTTGGCTGGAATCGCCATTGGCGATCCAACAACCATGTGAATTTGATTTATCTTATTGAAAAGATAGCACTTTAACAGGTTTAAAGGGAACCTGTTGCGGTTTCCATTAAACCTGATGTGCTATTATATCCAGTTTACACTTGAAATAACGGGTCGAATGAAACACTTTCTAATCCGCACCATTTGAGTACGGATTGGAACTGACGTGCTGAAACTCAGCCGAATGATCGACTATGGAGTCGTCATATTGTCCCAGATGGCCCACCATCGGGACGAACTGGTGACTGCGCCCGGACTGGCGGAGGCCACGGGCCTGCCCGCGCCCACCGTATCCAAGATACTGAAGTCGCTGGCGCATAGCGACCTTGTGACATCGCATCGCGGCGTGCATGGCGGTTACACGCTGTCGCGGCAGCCCGAAGCGATTTCGGTTGCCGTCATTCTGGAGGCGCTGGAAGGGCCGGTCGCGTTGACCGCCTGCGTCGAAGGCTCGGATGAACAGTGCAATGTCGCCAGCCTCTGCCCCATTCGCGGCGGCTGGGAAAAAGTCAACGGCGCGATCCGCCATGCGCTTGAAGCCGTATCGCTATCCGATCTCGTTCATGGCGGTTACAATTTCGTCGAATCGCCGGCGGAAACGCGCATTCAGGCACCGGAGCAGGTTTAAATATGGTTGCGAATACCGATACACTGGAACAGGTCCGCGCCGTATCCGATGACGGGTACAAGCACGGCTTCGTCACCGATATCGAGATGGAGCGCGCCCCCAAGGGGTTGAGCGAGGATACGGTCCGGTACATTTCAGCGCAGAAGAATGAGCCGGAATGGCTGCTGGAATGGCGGCTCAAGGCCTATCGCCACTGGCTGACGATGCCGGAGCCGAAATGGGCCAAGGTGTCCTTTCCGCCGATCGATTATCAGGAGTCCTATTACTACTCCGCGCCGAAATCGGACAAGGACAGGCCCAAGAGCCTGGACGAGGTCGATCCCAAGCTGCTGGAAACTTATGAAAAGCTGGGTATTCCCCTGCGCGAACAGGAAATGCTGGCCGGTGTCGCGGTGGACGCGGTGTTCGACAGCGTCTCCGTGGCGACGACCTACAAGAAGAAACTGGAGGAAATCGGCGTCATCTTCGGATCCTTCTCCGAAGCGGTGCAGAAATATCCGGAACTGGTTCGGAAATATCTCGGTTCCGTTGTCCCCTATGCCGATAACAAGCATGCGACGCTGAACAGCGCCGTCTTCACCGATGGCTCCTTCGTCTATATCCCGAAGGGCGTACGCTGCCCGATGGAGCTGTCGACGTATTTCCGGATCAACGCGGAAAATACGGGGCAGTTCGAACGCACGCTGATCATTGCGGATGAAGGTTCCTATGTCAGCTATCTGGAAGGCTGCACCGCGCCGCAACGCGACGAGAACCAGTTGCATGCGGCGGTGGTCGAACTGGTCGCGCTGGACGATGCCGAAATCAAGTATTCGACGGTGCAGAACTGGTACCCGGGCGACGAGGAAGGCCGCGGCGGCATCTACAATTTCGTCACCAAGCGCGGCGCCTGCCGCGGGCGGAATTCGAAGATCGCCTGGACGCAGGTTGAAACCGGCTCCGCCATCACCTGGAAATACCCGAGTTGCCTGCTGATTGGCGACAACTCCGTCGGTGAGTTCTATTCGGTGGCGATCACGGCGAATCGCCAGCAGGCCGATACCGGCACCAAGATGATCCATATCGGCAAGAACACCAGTTCGACCATCATTTCCAAGGGGATCGCGGCGGGCCGCGCGGACCAGAGCTATCGCGGGCTGGTCAAGATCATGGCTGGCGCGGATGGCGCGCGCAATTACACCCAGTGCGACAGCCTGCTGATCGGCGACCAGTGCGGCGCGCATACGGTGCCCTATATCGAAACGGGCAATCCGACAGCCCATGTGGAACATGAGGCGACGACGGCGAAAATCAGCGAGGACCAGTTGTTCTATTGCCTTCAGCGCGGCCTGACGACGGAAGAAGCGGTATCGCTGATCGTCAACGGGTTCTGCAAGGAAGTCATGCGGACGCTGCCGATGGAATTCGCGGTCGAAGCGCAGAAGCTGATCGGAATCAGCCTGGAAGGAAGCGTCGGTTAGGCGCGAAGGAGAAACTAATGCCATTGCTCGAAATCCGCGACCTGCATGCCACGGTCGGCGACCAGCCGATCCTGAAGGGGCTCAGCCTGACGGTCGAACCGGGAACGGTGCATGCGATCATGGGGCCTAACGGTTCCGGGAAAAGCACGCTTTCCTATGTGCTGTCTGGCCGCGCCGGATATGAGGTCACCTCGGGCGAGGTCATTTATGACGGGGCCGACCTGCTGGCGATGGAAGCGGATGAACGGGCCCGCGCCGGCCTGTTTCTGGCCTTCCAGTATCCGGTTGAAATTCCCGGCGTCGCAGGCACAACCTTTCTGCGTGCGGCGCTGAACGCGGTGCGGTCGCATCGCGGCGAATCCCCGCTGGATGCCATGCAGTTTCTGAAATATGTGCGGGAAAAGGCGGGGGCCCTGAAAATCGGCGACGACATGCTGCGCCGTGCGTTGAATGTCGGCTTTTCCGGCGGCGAGAAAAAGCGTAATGAAGTGCTGCAGATGGCGGTGCTGGAACCGAAACTGGCGGTCCTGGACGAAACCGATTCCGGGCTGGATATCGACGCGCTGAAGCTGGTCGCCGAAGGGGTGAATTCGCTGCGCGCGCCGGATCGCGGCATGATGGTGATCACCCATTACCAGCGCCTGCTGGACTATATCGTCCCCGACCAGGTGCATATCCTGTCCGATGGCAGGATCATCCTGTCCGGCGACAAGTCGCTGGCGCTGGAACTGGAAGAAAAGGGCTATGCGTCCTTCGTCGATGAAAAGGCGGCGTGACCATGGCGCGGATCGAGACACCCTTTGCCGATCATTTCGATACGGCGCTGCTGTCCGGCGCGCCGTGGATAGAGGCGCTGCGTCGTGGCGGCTTTGACCGCTACAGGGCGCTTGGCCTGCCGACGCCGCGCAGCGAACAGTGGAAATACACCAATCTCCGCGCGCTGGCCCGCATTCCGTTCGCACCGGCTGCGCCGGGCTCAACGGTAACCGCGATCCCCGCCGGCATTGCGCCGCTGGAAGACGCCTATCTGGCGGTCATCGTCAACGGGCGGTTCGATGCGTCCCTGTCGGCGCTCGACGGATTGCCAAAGGGCGTTGAGTCCGGCAGCCTCGCGGCGAAGGCGGCGCAGGATCCGGCGGCGCTTGAAGCGTCGCTTGGCAGGCTTGCCGATATCGAATCCCGACCGCTGGCGGCGCTGAACACGGCTTCCATGGCGGACGGGCTGTATTTACGTCTGGCCGATGGCGCGGCGCTGGACAAGCCGCTGCATCTGGTCTGTATCGGCGACGCGGGCGATGACCCGGTCGGGATTTCCCCCCGCCATCTGATCGATATGGGCGCCGGCAGTATCGCAACGCTCGTCGAAAGCCATGTCGGCGCCGGCAGCTATTTCGCCAATACGGTGTCGGAAATTTCGGTCGGCGCCGGGGCGGTGCTGAATCATTACAAGCTGCAGAACGAAGGCCCGGAAGCTTTTCACGTTGCCTATACCCATGTGCGGCTGGAAGACCGTTCGACGTATGACGGATTTGTCCTGCAGGTCGGTGGAAAACTTGCACGCAACGAGATCCGCACGCACCTGGGCGAGCATGTGGAATGCCGGCTGAACGGTGCCTATCTGGGGCGCGGCGAGCAGCATATCGACAACACGACCTTCATCGATCATGCTTCCCCGAACAGCACATCGCATGAGGTTTACAAGGGCGTGCTGGATGGACGGTCGCGCGGCGTGTTCCAGGGCAAGATCCTGGTGCGCAAGGACGCGCAGAAGACCGATGGCCGGCAGGTCAACAAGACGCTGCTGCTGTCGCCGGGCACGGAAATCGATACCAAGCCGGAACTTGAAATCTACGCCGACGATGTCAAATGCAGCCACGGGGCAACGACCGGCGATCTGGCGGAAGAGGCGCTGTTTTACCTGATGGCGCGCGGTATCGACCGGAAAAAGGCAAAGGCGATGCTGGTGGTGGCCTTCGTCGGCGAAGCGGTGGCGGAAATTCAGTCACCCGGGCCGCGCGCGGCGTTTCAGAAAACCGTCGATGCCTGGCTTGGCGAAGAGGATGAGAAGTAGATCATGAGCAATACCGCACAGGCGGCGGCTGTGGACAGCGCCGTACCCTATGATGTCGAAGCCTATCGCCGGGATTTTCCGATCCTGTCGGAAACGGTGCACGGGCAGCCGTTTGTCTATCTGGACAACGGCGCCTCGGCGCAGAAACCGCGCCAGGTGATCGACGCCGTGCGTCATGTGTATGAGCACGAATACGCCAATGTGCATCGCGGCGTGCATTACATGTCCGAGCGCGCGACCGACGCCTATGAAGGCGCGCGCATCAAGGTGCAGAAATTCCTGAACGCGAAGCATGACCACGAGATCATCTTCACGCGCAACGCGACCGAGGCGGTGAACATGGTTGTCCGGACACATGGGCAGCGCTTCCTGCAACCCGGCGATGAAATCCTGATTTCGATCATGGAGCATCATGCGAACATCGTTCCCTGGCAGATGCTGGCGGCGGAAAAAGGGTTGAAGCTGAAAGCCGTACCGATCACCGATGACGGTGAACTGAAAATGGACGAATTCCGGAAGATGCTGACTCCGGAAACGAAGATGGTTGCAATCACGCATGTGTCCAACGCGCTCGGTACGATCAACGACGTGACGGAAATTACCCGTCTGGCGCATGATGCCGGCGCCACGGTGTTGATCGACGGATCGCAAGGGGCGGTCCATATGCCGGTCGATGTGCAGGCCATCGATTGCGATTTCTATGTCTTTACCGGCCACAAGCTGTACGGGCCGTCCGGCGTCGGCGTGCTGTATGGCAAGGAAGAGCGGCTGAACGCGATGCCGCCATTCCTTGGCGGCGGTGAAATGATTGAGCATGTCACGATTGCGAGCAGCACCTGGGCGGCACTGCCGAACAAGTTCGAGGCCGGTACGCCGATGATCGCACAGGCCATTGGGCTTGGCGCGGCAGTCGATTATGTTACCGCCATCGGCATGGACAGGATCTCCGCCCATGAAGAGGATTTGCGGCGCTACGCGACGCAGCGCCTTTCCTCGATCCCGGGACTGAAAATATATGGTACCGCACCACGCAAGGCGGCGATCATTTCGTTTACCGTGGAGGGTATCCATTCGCACGATATCGCCACGATTATCGACCGGGCCGGGGTGGCCTGCCGCGCCGGGCATCACTGCGCCCAACCGCTGATGGATTTGCTGGGCGTTCCGGCGACGACGCGCGCATCCTTCGGTCTGTACAACACGCATGCCGACGCCGACGCGCTGGTCGCGGCGCTGGAATCGGCCCGGGAGTTTTTTGGCGCATGATGGACGAACTTCGGGAACTCTATCAGGAAGTGATCCTGGACCACGGCAAGAGTCCGCGGAACTTTCGCGATATCGAGGGGGCGACCGGCCATGCCCATGGCAAGAACCCGCTCTGCGGCGACCAGCTTGTCGTCTATCTGAAATTGGGCGACGGGGACGTCATCGAAGACGTGTCCTTCGTTGGCAATGGCTGTGCGATATCGGTTGCATCGGCATCGATGATGACCGAACTGGTCAGGGGAAAATCTGTCAAACAGGCGCATATCCTGTTCGACCGGTTCCACGATATGTGCACGGGCGATGACGCGGCGCCGGCGGACGCGTCGCTCGACCCGGAGGATCTGGAAAAGCTGACCGTGCTGTCGGGCGTGCGCGCCTTTCCGGTACGGGTCAAATGCGCGACGCTTGCCTGGCATACGCTGAATGCCGCGATCGAGGGCAAGGAGGTAACGAGCAGTGAGTAGGGTAATAAGTGGGGCATGACATGAATATGGAATATTCGCCGTTCAGCCAGTTCGCCACGACGGCGCCCTTGCCGGATGACGGCATTGCGCGCGCCGGCGAACCGCTGAAACCGGGCGAGGACAAGGCCGATGAGGCGGCGATTGTCGCGGCCATGAAGACCGTGCATGACCCGGAAATTCCGGTTGATATTTACGAACTGGGGCTCATCTATAAGTGCGACCAGGCGGATGACGGCTCGGTCGCCATCGAAATGACGCTGACCGCGCCGGCCTGTCCCGTTGCCGGCATTCTGCCGGTACAGGTCGCGGAAGCCGTTGCCGCCGTCGAAGGCGTTGGCGAGGTGACCGTCGAGATTGTCTGGGAGCCGCCGTGGAATCCGTCGCTGATGTCGGAAGCGGCGAAAGTCGAACTGGATATGTTTTAAGGGTGGGACAGGCAAGTGGAGCAAGGCAATGAATAGACCACAGGCGATGACACTCACCGATGCCGCGGTGGCGCGGGTAAAGGTACTGCTGTCGAAGGCGGACAAGCCGGTTGTCGGGTTGCGCGTCGGCGTCAAGGCGCAGGGCTGTTCCGGCATGAGCTACTTCGTCGAATACGCGGACAAGGAACTGCCGTTCGAGGAAGTCGTCGAGGAGCAGGGCGTGAAGGTCCTGATCGACCCGGCGGCGACAATGTTCCTCATCGGCTCGAAAATGGATTACCGCGAGGACAAGTTGCAGTCAGGCTTCGTTTTCGAGAACCCGAATGCCAAGGGCCATTGCGGCTGCGGCGAATCCTTCCACGTTTGAGTACCGCGGCGCGGATGCGCGGACATTGAAGCCATGAATGCACTGGGTATCGACAAGCCGGTTTCGCAGACCCGCGTCGTTGTCGCGATGTCCGGCGGCGTCGATTCGTCGGTCGCCGCGGCGCTGATGGCGGAGGCCGGGTACGAGGTAATCGGCGTCACCCTGCAGCTCTATGACCATGGGGCCGCCGTTGCCCGGAAGGGCGCGTGCTGCGCCGGGCAGGATATCCACGACGCCCGCAATGTCGCGGACCGGATCGGCATTCCCCATTACGTGCTGGATTACGAAAGCCGCTTCCGCGAAGCGGTGATCGACGAATTCGCCGATTCCTATCTGCGCGGCGAAACGCCGATCCCCTGCGTGCGCTGCAACCAGACGGTCAAGTTCCAGGACCTGCTGGCCACGGCGCGGGACCTTGGCGCGGATGCGCTGGCGACCGGTCATTACGTGCGCCGCGCGGCGGGGCCGGGCGGCCCCGCGCTGCTGCGCGCCGTTGATGCCGACCGGGACCAGAGCTATTTCCTGTTTGCGACGACGCGGGGGCAGCTCGATTACCTGCGCTTCCCGCTGGGCGCGATGGAAAAGCCGGAAACCCGCGTTCATGCGGAACGCTTCGGCCTGCCGGTCGCGGACAAGCCGGACAGCCAGGACATCTGCTTCGTGCCCGAAGGCAATTACGCCCGCATTGTCGAACGGCTGCGGCCCGAAGCCCATGCGCCGGGTGAAATCGTCGACCGGGCCGGCAATGTGCTGGGTCGGCATGAAGGCATCATCAATTTCACGATCGGACAGCGCCGGGGCCTCGGGCTCGGCGGCCGGCTGGAAGGCGAGGATCTGTTGTATGTCGTGCGGCTGGATCCGGAACGCCGCCGCGTAATCGTCGGCCCCCGCACGGCGCTGGGCGTCGACCGGCTGTTGCTGGGGACGGTCAACTGGATCGGCGACGGCGCGCAGCCGCCGGATGACATGGCGTGTTCGGTCAAGCTGCGCTCCACCATGGCGCCAGTAGCGGCCCGTCTGCAAACGGGTGCGGACGGCAATACGGTCGTGCGGCTCGACGAACCGCAATTCGGTATTTCGCCGGGGCAGGCCTGCGTCTTCTATGACGGCGACCGGGTGCTCGGCGGCGGCTGGATATTGCGGCAAGCCGGCGAGATCGCGGCTTAAGTCCGGAAATACGTCTTCAATACATCGTCGATGATGCGTTCCAGGTCCTGCACGGTGCTGCAGGTCGTGGCGACATGGCAGAAGGTGCGGTAGCGCGGCATTTCGCTGTCGCCCGTACCCCAGAAGGTTTCCGGTTCCGGGTTCAGCCAGATCACCGATTTGGCGCGGTCATGCAGTTTCCGCATCAGGTCGATGCGCGGATCGGTATCGTTGGTGCGGCCGTCGCCGAGGATCATGACCGTGGTGCTGCGGTCCACCGAATCCATGTAGCCTTCGTCGAAATCGGCCAGGGCCCTGCCGTAATCGGTCGGGCGGAAACCGATTTTCTCCAGGATTTCGGGAATCGCGGCCTCGACGGATTTGTCTTCCAGGATGTCGCTGATTTCGATCAGATTGCCGGAAAACGCGAAGGCGCGCAGCGACGAGATGACCTCGTTCAGCGAATACAGGAACAACAGCAGGAAGCGCGCGGCCGCGGCGACGGATTGCGACACGTCACAGATCACGACAATCTTCGGCTTCTCGATCCTGGTCTGTTTCCAGACGGTCTCGAAGGGGATGCCGTCATAGGCCATGTTGCGGCGCAGGGTCCGGCGAACGTCCAGGACGCCGCGTCTCGTGTGCTTGCGGCGGCGATTGTAGCGGGTTGCCAGCTTGCGGGCCATGCGGCGCACGATACGGTGCATGCGCTGGAAATCGCGCAATTCCACCGCGGACAGGTTTGTCTTGACCAGGAATTCGGCGCGCAGCTGTTCGCCGGCAAAACGGGCATAAAGCTGGAACTGGCGCGCGGTGTATTGCTGCGCCTGTTCGAAAAGATATTGCCGCGCCGCTTCCAGCCGTTGCGCCGCCGCCGTACCGGCCGCGGTTTCCGAGCGGTTCAACGCCGCGATCATCCGCTCCATCTGGCGCAGCCCCATCTGGTCCAGCATGCGGCGGTTGAACAGGTTGCGCTGTGTGGCGTAGCGGATATTGGCGACGCCGGTGGCGGCGGCCGCGCGCTCCAGGGCCTGGGCCAGGTCGCTCTCGCTGCCCTCCAGCAGCAGTTGCGCCAGCGGGCTTTCGGCGATCAGGGCCGGGTCGGTTTCGGATTTGCCCGGTGCGGTATCCGCATCGGCCTCGCGGCGGTCGCGGAATTCCTCGCGGGTGAAAAACATGTCGAAGCATTCGTCGAATTTTTCGACCTCTTCTTCCGATTTCGCGAGCGTGACGCAGAGCGAATCCCGCAGCAGCGACCGGTCGGCGAAGCCGACGGCGTCGACGGTCCGGTGCGCGTCGATGGTCTCCAGTGGCGAGACGGGAATTTCCATCGCCCGCAGCGCGCGCAGGAAATTTGTCAGCGTCTGCTGCACGTTAATGCTCCATACTAATACCGTTTCGCCTTGTTGGTCAGTTCCGGGATGCTCTTGTCGACGGCGGTGAAGTCCTGTTCGTGTTTCAGCAGCACGTTCAGCGTGTTGCGGACCAGTTCGGTGTCCAGCGCCTCCGCGTTCATCAGCACCAGCACCCTGGCCCAGTCGATGGTTTCCGAAATCGACGGCAGTTTCTTCAGGTCCTGTTCGCGCAGCATATGCACGAAGGCGACGAGTTGCCGGGTCAGCCGGTCCGCGATACCGGGGACGCGGGCCGCGACAATGCGGCGTTCCAGTTTTTCCTCCGGCAGCGGGATGAAAAGATGCAGGCAGCGCCGTTTCAGCGCATCGCCCATTTCCCGCATATTGTTGGAGGTCAGGAAGACCAGCGGCGGCACTGTCGCCGTGATGGTGCCGATTTCCGGGATCGAAACCTGGTAGGCGGACAGGATTTCCAGCAGGAAGGCCTCGAATTCCTCGTCCGATTTGTCGATTTCATCGATCAGCAGCACCGCGCCGTGCTTCTGGCGCAGGGCCTTCAGCAGCGGGCGGGGTTCGAGGAACTGTTCGGAAAAGAACAGGTCGCTGAACCCGTGCAGCTTGTCCATCGCCTCGTCCAGCCCCGATGCGCCGGTCAGGACGTCGCCCATCTTGTCCTTGAGGATCTGCGTGTAGAGAAGCTGCTTGCCGTATTTCCATTCATACAGCGCCTTGGATTCGTCGAGCCCCTCGTAACATTGCATGCGGATCAGCGGCAGGCCGAGCCAGTTTGCCGTGGACAGCGCCAGTTCGGTCTTGCCGACGCCGGCGGAGCCCTCGACGAGAATCGGCTTGGTTAGGTTCTGGGCGACGAAAATGGATGTGGCGATCCGGTGCGAGGCGATATAGCCGACACCGTCCAGCCCCTCGACGATTGCATCGACGGAGGTGATCTTCTGCGCGGCCGTGTCGATAGGGGAAGTCATGCTGTGATTGTTTCCGTACTGTTGATCAGGAAGTCAAAGGGCGCGGCAGGGCGCGGGCGCGCCGTTGAGCCTGAATGATATGCGCGGCGCGTGCAATGCCAAGCGACTTTTCAATTTTGCGGCGGGCGAAGTCCGCGGTCGGGGCGGCGGACGGATCGGGAGTCGGTTCCGGCATGACGACCATCATAGTCCACCCGCGGCGCCGGTTCGAGGACCGGAAGCCGCAATCCTCGGGGGGCATGGGACCGGATGGTGTTTGCGCATGAAGTCAGCACGTTACGCGGTTTGTGTTTACCATGGATACTGTTGAGCGCAGTTGACACCAGTCTGCGGAATGCGTATTTGAACGCCCAGATGGCGGAGTAGCTCAGCTGGTTAGAGCATCGGAATCATAATCCGGGTGTCGGCGGTTCGAGTCCGCCCTCCGCTACCAACCGGTATGCTGCTGCCGGTAGACAGTAGCGAACTTGTCCAGTATGTGGCGGGCAGAGCCAGGTTGTCATCAAGTACGACCGTTCCCCCTGAATATTGGAGTAACCTACCCGGGCACGCGCCCGACGATTGAGAACTGTTGCGTGGAGGAACGTTATGCGAGGCACCGTTAAGTGGTTTAATCACCAGAAGGGCTATGGTTTTATCGCACCGGATGGCGGCGGTAATGACGCCTTTGTTCATATTTCGGCGGTGGAACGCGCCGGCCTTTCCAGCCTCGAAGAGGGTGCGAAGGTCGAGTACGAACTGACCGAAGGCCGCAATGGCAAGGTTGCGGCGGAGGATCTGCGTCTGCTCGACTGATTCCGGACGACGCGAACATATCCAGCCGGACCGGTTTGCGGTCCGGCTTTTTTTATCCGCGATTACATCTCGCGAGATCAGATCGTGGTTTGCTGGAGTCGCCTTTGGCGATCCAGCAATCACGTGAATCTGATCTACCTTATTGAAAACAGAGCACCTTCACAGGATTGAACAGAACCTGTTGTGGTTCTGTTCAATCCTGATGTGCTCCAGGAGCGTGTTCGCCTTTTTGCGCCGTGTAGATGGAGCCATAGCCGATCTTGTCCCAGTTCGGCGGCACCGGGCAGGGGCGCGGATCCATATGCGGGTAGTCGGCTGATTTGCCGCGGACGATTTCGCCGGTCTTGTTGGTCGGCGCCGGCGCCGGCATCCAGGGGAATGCATCCGCCGACGAATAAACATAGAGCAGCATGGGCCGCGGTTTCGCCGAGACGTTCTGATGCGAACCGTGAATGGTCCGGCAATTGATGGCGACGACGGTGCCGGCCGGACCGGCCGACGCAACGGCGCTGCCCGTATCGACCGTTTCCATATCCGCATCGGATACCGATCCGGTCCAGCTGCCGTCGGGCCGGGTATGCCGGAACAGGGGACCTTCGTGACTGCCGGGAATACAGGCCAGCGGTCCCATTTCCGGCGTCACATCGTCCAGGTACACGCCCAGGGTGACGGGGCTATAATTGGTGTGCGGCCAGGCCTGGATGTCCTGGTGCCATTTCACGACCTCGTCCCTGCCGGGCCATTTGTAATTCAGCTTGGCGCTGTGGAATTTCACATCCGGTCCACACAGGTCGGCGGCGATATCCGTGAACACGGATTCGCAGGCAAAGCGCCAGAAATCCGGATGCCGGTCGATCGTGGCCCTGAGCCGCCGCATTTGCGGGTGTTCGGCCGTGTGGTTGGGGCCGAGGTCGAACGCCTCGTTCGATTTCGCGACGGACCGGCTCTGGTCCAGGAAATCGCCGGCGAGTTCCTGCAGGCGCGCCAGCCAGGGATCGCCGACGATGCTGTCGATGCTGACGAAGCCGTTGGCGAAATAATAGTTCCGCTGGGCGCCGGTCAGGGCGCACAGGTCGTGTTTGCAGATGTCTTCGGGCGTCATGGCGGTACTCCGTAAAATCAGGCTTTGATCGAATAGCCACCGTCGATGGGAATGGCCGTGCCGGTCACGAAATCCGAGGCATGGCTGCTCAGGAAGACCGCGATACCCGCAAAATCGTCGACATGGCCCCAGGTTCCGGCCGGAGTCCGGGCCAGAACGCTTTCATGCAGCCCCTTGACGACCTGGCGCGCGGTCCTGGTCATATCGGTGTCGATCCAGCCGGGCAGGATGGAGTTTGCCTGGATATTGTCCTTCGCCCAGGCGCAGGCCAGCGCCCGGGTCATCTGCACGATACCGCCCTTGCTGGAGGCATAGGGGGCGGCGAATTCGGCGCCGAAGATCGACATCATCGAGCCGATATTGATGATCTTGCCGCCGCCGGCCTTCTTCATTTCCGGATAGGCTGCCTGGCAGCAGGCGAAGGCGCTGTTCAGGTTGGTGTCGATGACCTTCTTGAATTCCGCCAGGTCATAGTCTTCGGGCTGCTTGCGGATGCTGATGCCGGCATTGTTGACCAGTATATCCAGCCGGCCGAATTTTTCGACCGCCGAGGCGACCATGGCGTGGCAGGATTCCTCGCTTTCCACATCGACCGCGACGAATTCCGCCGTGCCGCCGCGTTCCCGCAGTTCCGCGACTGCGGCCGCGCCTTTTTCCGCATTGCGGGCCGCAACGACGACCGACGCGCCGGCATCGGCCAGTCCCCGGCACATGCCAAGGCCGATGCCGCCATTGCCGCCCGTGACGATGGCGACACGTCCGTCAAGATCGAAGAGTTTCATGGTTCTTCCCTCTGGGTATTAAACCTGCCTGTGCGGTTATACATGGATTCCCGCTGCAATTCGTTCCCGCCGCATCGGGATCAGGCGGGGCGGTCGCCCTTCAGCATCACCCGCTGATGAATCCGCTTCTGCCCCACGGGGAAATCCATATTGACCGAATGAATGACGCCGCGATTGTCCCAGAACAGGATGTCGCCGACGCGCCAGTCATGTTCATAGCGGTATTTCGGCTGGGTGATCGTATCGTTGATCCAATCCAGCAGCGCATCGCTTTCCGCCCGGTCCATATCGACGATCCGGTCTGTCCGGTTGAAATTGTAATAAATCGCCTTTTTTCCGGTTTCCTTGTGGTTGATGACCAGCGGGTGGATGACCTCGCGGGTTTCCGACTTTTCCGACTGGGTCAGGGCCGTGGGCCGGGCCGGGGCGCGCCTGGTGTCGTAATCATGAACCGCCTTGAGGCCCTCGAGCCGCTGCTTTTCCGCTTCCGTCAGGTCGGCATAGGCTTTAGTCATATTGCAGAACCGCGTCTGACCGCCCGAATCCGGAATTTTGACCGACTGAAGCAGGGTATACCGGCAGGGTTCCTCCATGAAGGAATCATCCGTATGCCAGCCGCTCAGGCGGATCATGTGCATATCGTCGGGCTTGTCTTCCGGCTTTTCATAGGTGGTCTCGTGAATCGCCACTTCCGGGGCCAGTTCGTCGCGCCGGCGGCGCACAAGCTGCAATTGCGGTTCGCCGAACTGTCTGGAAAAGGCGGCAAATTGCGGCGGCGTCAGCGGTGCGCTGCGCAGGCACAACAGGTGGTGGTTCATACTGGCTTCTCTTACTGCGGCGAGGTCTTCGCTGCTCAACGGCCGGGTAAGGTCCAACCCGGTTACCTCTGCGCCCAGGGCGTCACTCAGGGGTCTGATTTCCAGTGTCATGGCGGCTTCCTCGTCTGTACCGGACGGATATTTGAAAAGGCCGCAAAGCATCGCACGCGAAATTCAGCATCGTCAAATCGCCCGTTTGCCGCTGTCGATGGCATGGGACGCAGGGTCTTGCGGGAAATTAGCCTTGACACTCCGGGGCGAATGGCCCATTTCCTTCGGCAACGGACCTCGCACTAGCGCAACGCGCGCCTGATTTCATCGGTAGCGCCTTTTTTGCGGATCAATGTGTCCGAACAGTTTCTGTTTCCATTTGCGCATGGGACCAGGGCTAAAAAAGCCCTCGGGTGACGGGATTGCATCGGCAATGCCCGCCTGAAGGCGCAATAAGGAACTTCAATAAATTGACATCTTCCAGTTTTGCGGCGCTCGGCCTTGCCGAGCCTCTTCTTCGTGCGCTTGTGCGCGAAAACTACACGATGCCCACGCCGATTCAGGAACAGGCGATCCCCAAGTTGCTCGAAGGCGGCGATATCCTCGGCATCGCCCAGACCGGCACCGGGAAAACGGCGGCCTTCGCATTGCCGATCCTGCAGCTTCTTGACGCGGCCGGAGCCAGGCCGCGGCCCCGCAAGCCCAGCGTCCTGGTCATGGCGCCGACGCGCGAACTGGCGATCCAGATCGGTGAAGGGTTCAAGACCTACGGGCAGTTCCTGAATTTGCGGCATGCCGTGATTTTCGGCGGCGTCGGGCAGAACCCGCAGGTTACCGCGCTTTCCCGGGGGCTGGATGTTCTGATCGCCACACCGGGTCGTCTGCTCGACCTGATGGGGCAGGGGCATGTAAAACTTGACGAGACTCATATCCTGGTCCTCGACGAAGCCGACCGGATGCTCGACATGGGTTTCGTGCGCGATGTAAGAAAGATCATCGCGACCATGCCGAAGAAACGCCAGTCGCTGCTGTTCTCGGCCACCATGCCGAACGACGTGGCGAAGCTGTCGCAGGAAATCCTGATCAAACCGACCCGGATCGAAGTGACTCCCGCGGCGACGACAGTTGAACTGATCACGCAGAGCGTTTTTCACGTTCCCGCGTCGCAAAAGCGGGCGTTGCTGGAGGACCTTCTGGAAGATCCGGCGCTGGCGCGGGTCATCGTGTTCACCCGGACCAAGCATCGCGCCAACCGCGTCGCCGAACATATCGGCAAGGCGGGTTACACGGCCGAAGCCATCCATGGCAACAAGTCGCAGAATGCGCGGCAGCGGGCCCTGGCGGCGTTTCGCGACGGCAAGGTGCGGGTTCTGGTCGCCACGGATATCGCCGCGCGCGGTATCGACATCGATGACGTGACCCATGTCGTCAATTTCGAACTGCCGAACGAACCTGAAAGCTACGTTCATCGGATCGGGCGTACCGCACGCGCGGGCGCAAGTGGCATTGCGGTATCGTTTTGCGACCAGGAGGAGCGGCCCTATCTGCGCGCGATAGAACAGTTGACAGGAGGCCGCCTTACGGTTGTGAATGGTCACGCCTATGGCGCGGAAAATACGGCGGAAGTGGAAACGTCGAAACCGAAAGCCGCCCCGCAACGCAGGCGCCGTCGCCCGAGTCGCGGAAATACCAAACAGGCCGCGTGACGCGGGACAATTTTCGCGATAGATTAACCTTCCACCGAATTCGAACGACCCACAGCCGCCCGAGTTCCGAACATAGCAACCACGGTTAAGTACCAAGGAGAATTGAATATGCCAGCAGGCACAGTGAAATGGTTCAATCCCCAGAAGGGGTTTGGCTTCATCCAGCCGAATGACGGCGGGAACGATGCATTCGTCCACATTTCGGCCGTTGAACAGGCAGGAATGTCGACACTGCGAGAGGGCCAGAAGGTCGAGTATGAACTCGTACCGGGCCGGAACGGCAAGTCTTCTGCCGAAAACCTTGTCGCGCTTGACTGATACTGAAGGCATGCGGCGGTAACGCCGCGAATACCTTCGTGTGAACGAACCTCGGGCGAAAACCTCGCCTGAGGTTTTTGTTTTTGTTTTTGACCGGACCGGAATTGATGAAAGAAACTGCTTCTGTTTACCGGCCCGTTGAATAGCAAGAAGTGCAATACAGTTCGGTGCGCCGAACGAACGAAAGGACAATTGATGCCGCGCAAACCAAACTACAAATTTGAACGCATGGAACGTGAACGCGGAAAGGCCGCGAAAAAAGCCGCTCGGGACGAAGCCAAGCGGGAAAAAGCCGATGCCAGGAAGGCCGAAGGCACTCCCGCGGATAATGACACGGCGTCGGCGGAAGCCGTTACCGATTGCTGATCCTTTGCCGGGTCAACCGTAATCGGCGAGACGGATCCCGCTGAAGGCCCATCGCTGGTGCGGGTAGAAGAAATTGCGATAGGTGTGCCGTATATGGCCGGGCGGTGACGCAAAGCTGCCGCCGCGCAACACCGTCTGGCTGACCATGAATTTCCCGTTATATTCGCCAATCGCCCCCGGCGGCGTTTCGAACCTGGGATACGCGGTGTAGGGGCTGGCCGTCCATTCCCAGACGCCGCCGGCCGCACCGATGACCGGGGCGCCGTTTTCGTCGCCGGTCGCCTGTTCCCTTATGGCGGCGGCCGCTTCCCACTCGGTTTCCAGGGGCAGGCGTTTCCCCGCCCAGGCCGCATAGGCCGAAGCCTCGTAAAAGCTGACATGGCAGACGGGTTCATTCGGGTCGATGGCGTGCTCGCCGGACAGGGTGAAGACCCGCCATTCCGTGTCGCGGCGCGACCAGTACAGCGGCGCCTGCCAGCCTTCGCGGTTCACTGTGCCCCAGCCATCCATGTGCCAGAATTCCGAACGCCGGTATCCGCCGTCGTCGATAAATTCCATGTATTCGCGATTGGTAACGCGCCAGGATGCGATGCGGAACGGCTGTAGCAGGACATCATGGCGCGGCCCTTCATTGTCGAACGCGAAGCCGTCCCCATCATGGCCGATACCGTAGATTCCGCCAGGAACATCGGTCCAGTCCGGCGATGCCGCCCGCGCCGCTGTTTCCTGCCGTGCGTCGCAATAGGCGGGACGCAGTGGATTGCACGAAAACATGTGCTTGATATCCATCAGCATCAGTTCCTGATGCTGCTGTTCGTGGTTCAGGCCCAGTTCCATGCGCGCAAGGGCCTCGGTCAGTTTCCCGTCGGGGGCGGATTGGATGAATTCCGCCATGCCCCGGTCGACATGGGCCCGGTATTCCATCACCCGGGACAGGGCGGGCCGGGTCAGCATGCCCCGGTGCGGCCGCGCGTGCCGGGGGCCGACGGCCTCGTAATACGAGTTGAACAGGTAACCGAATGCCGGGTCAAACAGAGCGTAGCCTTCAGCAAACGGGTCCAGAATGAAGGTTTCGAAAAACCAGCTGACATGCGCCAGGTGCCACTTGGTCGGACTGGCGTCCTCCATGGACTGGACCTGCTGGTCTTCGGCGGAGAGCGGCGCAGCGAGGTCGTTGCTGGCCTTTCTGACCATCTCGTATCGTTCCAGAAACGCCGCGCGGAAGTTTTCCGACCGCTGTCCTGTGCCATGCATATGCGAGATCCGGTAGCGAAGGAAAGTGATGTTCGAATCGTTCTAATTCACGTTATCCAATAACCCCGACAGGTACAACTTGGTTCCCGGAATTTATGCCGGAAATGCGCTCACACAGGCCCGGCAGACATGGTATGTCCTGAACAGCATTTGCACAGGAGGCGAAAATGGCGAGGTATCTGAAAACAGGCCGGGCGGCAGAGGATGTGGCGGACGACGATGCAAAGGTCAGGCTGACCGTCGAAAACATTCTGGCCGATGTCGCGGCGAATGGCGACGCGGCGGTTCGGGAACTGTCGCAGCGCTTCGACAACTGGTCGCCTGAAACCTTCCGCCTGTCAGAGCAGGATATCGAGACGGCTATGGGCAAGGTCGCCAAACGGGATATCGAGGACATCACCTTCGCGCAGGCGCAGGTCCGCAATTTTGCGCAGCACCAGCGCGACAGCATGCGCGATCTCGAAGTGGAGACGCTGCCGGGTATTGTCCTCGGCCACAGGCATATTCCGGTCAACAGTGTCGGCTGCTATGTGCCCGGCGGCAAATACCCGATGGTCGCCTCCGCGCATATGAGCGTGGTGACCGCGAAGGTTGCGGGAGTGAAGCGTATCATCGCCACCGCGCCGCCGCACCAGGGCGGCCCGCACCCGGCCATCGTCGCGGCGATGCATCTGGGCGGCGCCGACGAGATCCTCGTGCTGGGCGGTATCCAGGCGGTGGCGGCGATGGCGCTGGGAACGCAGACAATCGAACCGGTGGATATGCTGGTCGGGCCGGGCAACATGTTCGTCGCCGAGGCCAAGCGGCAACTCTACGGCCGGGTCGGGATCGACCTGTTCGCCGGACCGACGGAAACCCTGATCGTCGCCGATGACAGCGTGGACGGGGAACTGTGCGCGACCGACCTGCTGGGACAGGCGGAGCATGGCCCCACGTCGCCGGCGGTGCTGCTGACCAATTCGGAAGCCCTGGCGAAGGACACGCTGGCCGAGGTAGAGCGGTTACTGGAGATACTGCCGACCGCTGAAATCGCCCGCGCTTCCTGGGACGCCTATGGCGCGGTCATCGTCTGCGATTCGTACGAGGAAATGGTGCGGGAGGCCGACCGGCTGGCCTACGAACATGTCCAGGTCATGACCCGCGACCCCGATTATTTCCTCAACAACATGACCAACTTCGGGGCGCTGTTCCTGGGGCCGCGCACGAACGTGTCCTATGGCGACAAGGTGATCGGCACCAACCATACCCTGCCGACCAAACGGGCCGCGCGCTATACCGGCGGGCTGTGGGTCGGCAAGTTCCTGAAGACCTGCACCTACCAGAGGGTCCTGACCGATGCGGCAAGCGCCGATATCGGCGCCTATTGTTCGCGGCTGTGCATGCTGGAAGGATTTACCGGTCATGCGGAACAGGCCAATATCCGCGTGCGGCGCTATGGCGGCCGCAATGTCGAATACGCAACGGCGGTGGAGTAGCCGCGAATGGAACTGGCGAAGACGCCGTCCTTCCGGCTCGATGGCCGGCGGGCGCTGGTCACCGGCGCCGGTCGCGGGATCGGGTTGGCGGCCGCGACGGCGCTGGCCGATGCGGGCGCGGCGGTCACCCTGATTGCCCGCACCGCCTCGGAAATCGAGGCGGCGGCGGATGCGATCAAGGCGGCGGGCGGCCGGGCCGATCCGCTGGTGCTCGACATTACCGATACCGCAGCGATGGAAGCGGCCATATCGGCCGCCGGGCCGTTCGATATCCTGATCAACAATGCGGGCACCAACCGGCCGAAGACCATGGCCCGGACGACGGAAGACGATTACGACGCGATCATGAACCTGAACGTGCGGGCGGCCTATTTCGTGTCGCGGGCGGTCACGAACGGGCTGATCGCCGCCGGCAAGCCGGGGTCGGTCATTCATATATCGTCGCAGATGGGGCATGTGGGCGGGCCCAAGCGCACGGTCTATTGCGCGTCCAAATTCGCCATCGAGGGGCTGACCAAGGCGATGGCGCTGGAATTCGCGCCGCATAACATCCGCGTCAATTCCATCGGCCCGACCTTTATCGAAACGCCGCTGGCGCGCCAGTCGCTGGCGGATCCGGAAATGAACGCCTATATCATGTCGAAGATCAAGCTGGGCCGGGTCGGGCAGGTGGCGGACCTGATGGGGGCCATCGTGTTCCTCAGTTCCGACGCCGCCGCCATGATCACCGGCGCGGCGCTGCTGATCGATGGCGGCTGGACGGTCGGTTAGGGTTGCATGGTCAGAACATGAACCTGGTTCCGATAACAGCGAACCAGGCGGCTGCGTCTTCCCCCTCGGCTTTTGCAAATTTGGCGGTGTCACCGAATTTTCGCTCATAGACGATGCCGAGATAGGGCGAGACAGTGCGGTCAACGAGGTCGTAACTGAGCCGTAACCCGACCTCGACATTGTTCACGCCCGACCCGACGCCGGTTTCCCGGTCTTCGGAAAAGGCGATATCGGTATCGGCGGACGGCGTCAGGATCAGCCGGTTGGTCAGCAGCAGTTCGTATTCGATGTCGAGCCGCGCGGAAGCATCGCCCGTCTCGCTGAGGAACAGGTCCGCGTCGATCTCGAACCACTGCTTCGCGAGACCAGTGACGCCGATAACCCCGAACCAGCGGTCCGGTCCGTCCGGCGTATCGAGCCGGACACCGGCTTTCACGTCGAAGAAGTCGGAGACCGGTTTCTGAAGCACGAACCGGTTCTCCATTCGCTCCAGCGTATCTGTTGCGGTATTGTATTCGCCTTGGCCGAGCCAGCGCAGCTTGAGTTCGTCGGTGCCGACATAGGCGTCGCCGTTCCAGACAGCCGTCCTGTCTTCCCCTTCGCCCACCCGGTATTCGAGTTCCTCCATCTGGATGCCATAGAATACGAGTCCGGTTTCCTGGGCCTGCAATGGCGCCGACAGCGATGCGACGGCAATTCCCGTCAGCAGGATGGTCCTGATTTCATTTTTCATCTGCTGATACTCACCGGGCCGTATCGAGTCGCGCGGCTTTCGGCCCGCCTTTGACGATGACCTTGCGGAACATGCCTGCCGCCGCGTGATAGGCAAGATGACAGTGGAAGGCCCATTGCCCGGGGGCGTCCACTTCCGTTTCCATGTAGACGGTGGTGCCGGGCGCAACGCTGACGACATGCTTGACCGGGTTCCATTTCCCGGCGCCGGTATCGAGGATCGACCACATGCCGTGCAGGTGCATCGGATGGATCATCATCGTCTCGTTGACGAATTTGAACCGTACCCGCTCGCCGTATTGCAGGCGGATCGGTTCTGCATCCTCGTATTTTACGTCGTTCAGCGTCCAGACATACCGCTCCATATTCCCGGTGATCCGGATTTCGATTTCGCGGGTCGCGTCGCGCAGGGGATAGAGCGGCTTCTGGGCCTTGAGGTCGTCATAGGACAGGAATTTTCCGCCATCCGCTGCTGCCGGCGTCAGGCCGCTGCCTGGCGCATAGAAGGGGTCGGGCTTCGCGGCGCCAGTCGCCATCGTCGAGTGATCCATACCGGCCATCTTCGAGTGATCCATACCAGTCATCTTCGAGTGGTCCATCCCCGTCATTTTGGAATGATCCATGCCGGCCATGCCCTCATGACCCAAGCGCATATCGGCCATGGTCAGCAGCGGTCGATCCCGCATTTCGGGAACAGCTGCGGTCATGCCTTCACGCGGCGCCAGCGTGCCCCGCGCATAGGCGGTTCGACCCATTGATTCCGCGAAGACCGTATAGGCCCGGTCCTCCGTCGGGCGCACGATGACATCATAGGTTTCGGCGACGGCGATGCGGAACTCATCCACCTTGACCGGACGCACATTGTTGCCGTCCGCCTGGATGACGGTCATGTCGAGCCCCGGTATCCGGATATCGAAATAGGTCATCGCTGAGGAATTGATGAAGCGCAGGCGCACCCGTTCGCCCGGCCTGAACAGCCCGGTCCAGTTCTGGTCCGGACCCTTCCCGTTGATCAGGGGCGTGAACCCCTGCACGTCCTCGACATCCGTGGGCATCATGCGCATATCGCCCCAGGCCTGCCGGTCGGCAATGGTTGCCGCCAGTCCGTTCTTTTCGGCGTCGTTGAAAAACTCGCCGACGGTCTGTTGCTGGCGATTGTAGTAATCCGACATCGTTTTCAGGTTCCGCATGATCCGGGCCGCGGCATGCGGGTGCGTGTCCGTCAACTGGATTACGTAGTCCCGGTCGTAGCGGAACGGTTCACGATCCCTGGGTTCTATGATAATGGCGCCATAGGCCCCATCCGGTTCCTGCATGCTGGAATGGCTGTGGAACCAGTAGGTGCCGGCCTGGACGATGGGAAATTTATACGTAAACGTTTCACCCGGGGCGATTCCGTCATAGCTGATCGTCGGCACGCCATCCATCCGGTAGGGCAGGATCAGCCCGTGCCAGTGGATCGATGTGTCGACATCGAGATTGTTGGTCACGTTGATGGTGACCTCCTCGCCCTCCTTGAAACGAAGCACGGGGCCTGGTGAGGCTCCGTTATAACCGATGCCGGACCTTCGGAAGGCGCCGGTATCAATGGTCACACGGTCGACGGTCAGGTCGTAGGTATCCGCCTGAGCGGCCACCGGGAATGCCAGGAGGGCAAGAGCCATACCCGGCAGCGCCATGCGGACTGGAAGTTTTCGCATTTTTTGGAGATGCTTTCTTTCAATTGAATGATCGGTGGAAGAGGGCGCTTGCAACGTTCCGCTTGCGCTATTTGATGTGCATCTTTCCGACCATTCCGGCCTCGTAGTGGCCCGGGACGTTGCAGGCGAATTCGAGCTCCGCCGCCTTGGTAAATTTCCAGATCACCTCACCGGTCTTGCCGGGTTCTAGAAGCACGCTGTTCGGATCGTTGTGTTCCATGGTTTTCCCGCCGCCCATGTCCATCTTCATCATGTCGTGGTTGACCCTGTCGGCCTCCAGCGCGCCGTGCTCCATCATCGTCATCATCTCTTTCTGGTGTTCGGCATGCATGGCGGCGGTGCCGATATTGAACTCGTGCACGAGCTCACCTTCGTTCCTTATCCTGAAGCGGATCGTTTCATCCGCCTTTACCTCGATGCTTTCCGGTTCGAAGTAGTTTTCCTTCAGGGTGATATCGATGGTGCGGGTGACGTCCGAGGCCGTTCCGGGCGCGCCGAAATCGAACCCGTGCCCCATTTTTCCGTTCGTATGGCCGTGACCGCCGCCATGGGCGCCAGCGGCAAGGGACGGGGCGGCGGCGAACAACAATGCGGCGGCGGTACAGGTAACGGCGGCGAATGTCTTGAGGGTCAGGGTCGGGGAGTCTGTCATCGAAGGATTTCCTTTGTTGTGACAACACGCGCATGTACGCCGACTGGCATATGGCGGCGCCGTCACCAATTAGATGATAGCCGGTGAAGTCTTGATTCCTGTCACGTACAGGCTGGCCGGCGCGCGAAGCCCCTGCCTTCCGGCAAGGGGACACGATCGGATCGGTTCGTCAGGTGAAGTGGCGGCCGTATCGTGGCGGTCGCAGCAGCGGAATGATGTGGCGGTCCCTGAACGGAACCGGTCCGCGCATGTAGATCTTGCGGAAATTTCGAAGCGGCCAGTCAGATTGGCCGGAGTAGGCAACGGCATAAAAGTGGCATATTGGACCCGCGCCATGGCAATGATGGCCGTCCGCGTACCGGGTATCCGGAAAATCTTCCGGCATAGCGTTGCTGGATGGATCATCCGTCACCGCTATGTTGCTTGTTTCGACGTGGGTATCATGCGCGTTGGCGGTGCCGGGCGACGCTAGGATCGCCCAAGCCATCAGCGCGCAAAACAATGGTACAAGATGCGCGATGCGCGGAACATGAAACATGCCGTGAATATGGAGGTTCCCCTCACGGGAAGGTCAATGGCGAATCTCGGGTTTTCCGAAATGGCCTGTCCCCGGGTGTTCGGACACTCATCCACGCCCGTTTATGTTGCGGCAACTAACCGGTCGGCGTGCCACGCAGGCAGGTGCGGTGCAGCACGCGCGGGTATTTGGTCGTGTCGAAATTGCCGTCCGCATGGTGCAGCAGGCATCGGTTGTCCCACATCAGCACGTCGCCGGGCCGCCAGCTGTGGCGGAAGACGAACCGGTCCTGGGTCGCATGCTCTTCCAGCTTCATGATCCGCGCCCGGCCTTCCTCAATCGGCATGCCCTCCAGATGGGAGGCATGGGTGCCGACGAAGATCGCCTTGCGGCCGGTTTCGGGATGGGTGCGTAGCAGCGGGTGCACGTTGTCCGGCGCATCGCGCTTTTCCGCCTCGGACATGAAGCGGCCGATATTCTCCCGCGACTTTTCCCAGCTGTGCACGACCCGCACATCCGCCAGTTCTTCCTTTTCCGATTCCGGCAGCGCTTCGAAGGCGGTATACATATTGGCGAATACGGTGTCGCCGCCGGAGGGCGGCAGGGTGATCGCGTGCAGGATGGTCGCCATGGACGGCGCCGGCCGGAAGGATTTGTCTGTGTGCCAGCTCTCGGATTTGACGCGGCCCAGCAGATTGCCGTCATCGTCCATATTGGTCACCACATGGACCAGCGGATTGTCGTTGGTGCCCAGGTTGCGCAGCGTGTGCTGCTCCAGTTCGCCGAACTGTTCGGAAAACGCGACCTGCTGCTGTTTTGACAGTTTCTGGTCACGGAAAACGATGACCTGGTATTGCAGGAAGGCGTCATGGACGGCATCGCGCGTGGCGTCGCCCAGCGGCCGGCTGAGATCAAGGCCGATGATTTCCGCGCCCATCAAATCCGAAAGCGGCCGGATTTCGAAACCGGTCTGTGCCGGTGTCTGGGTAAGTGTTTGCGCTTCCATGTGATAATTCTCCTGCCTGCGAATCGCAGAAGCGAATGGTAACCGCTTCGCGGCGGATTGGGAAGTGTACCAGGCGGCGCCGTGGTCTGATAACGTGGGCAGCACGAACCGTTTATCAAGCGGCGCGGGCGGCGCCGGGGAGGGAATTACAATGATAAAAAGCGAATCCAGAATCCTGACCACCCATGCCGGCAGCCTGCCGCGCCCGCCTGCCCTGACATCCCTGTTCGCGCGCCGGGCGCGGGGCGAGACAATCGATACGGCGGAACTGGACCGGCTGATCGACGAGGCGACCCGCTGGGTCATTCCCAGGCAGGTCGCCTCCGGCGTCGATATCCTCAATAACGGCGAACAGCCGCGCGAGGCATTCTTCCTGTATGTCCGGCATCGGATGAGCGGGTTCAATGGCCTGGGCACGCGCCGGCCGCCGGCGGATGTCACCAGATACCCGGCCTTCGTCGAACAGCGCAAGGCCATGATGGGCGGCCGCGAGGCGGTCAATAATTTCGAGGTCCCGACGGTAACGGGCGAGGTCCGCTATCTCGATCCGGCCTTCGTCGCGCGGGAATGCGACGATTTTCGCGCCATCCTCGACGCGGATAAACCCGCCTTTTCGGAAGCTTTCGTGACCGCGCCGTCGCCGGGCATCATCGCGGCGGCGATTCCGAATGAATATTACGATACCTTCGACAATTATCTAGACGCCATCGCAGCCGCGCTGAAGGTCGAATACGATTCCATCACCCGGCACGGCTTCCTGCTGCAACTCGACTGTCCGGACCTGGCGCTGGAACACCATGTGACCTATGCGGATCGGCCGATGCGCGAATTCCTGGATTTCGTCGAGCGGGTCGTCGCTGCGATCGACCGCAGCCTCGCGGACGTGCCGCGCGAAAACGTGCGGCTGCATGTCTGCTGGGGCAATTACGAAGGCCCGCATGACATGGATGTGCCGCTAAAGGAAATCCTGCCGATCCTCCGGACCGCCGATGTCGGCGCCATCGTGCTGCCCTTCGCCAATCCGCGCCATGCGCATGAATACAAGGTGCTGGGCAACATGAAGCTGGCGGATGACCAGAACCTTGTCGCGGGGGTTATCGACACGACCTCGAACTATATCGAACACCCCGAAACCATCGCCGACCGGATCGAACGCATCGCGCAGGTCATCGGCGATCCGACGCGGGTCATTGCCGGTACCGATTGCGGTTTCGATACCTCCGCCGGGATGGGCAAGGTGGCGGAAGACGTCGTCTGGGCCAAGCTCCGCGCGCTGGCGGATGGCGCGAAGCTGGCCAGCGAACGTCTGTTTTAGCCCCAGGGGTCTATCGCGTATTTTTCGATCACATCGGGCAGGTAATCGTAGCCGAGGCCGGGCTTCTGCGGCAGCAGGACCCGGCCTTTTTCGACGACGGGCTGGGTGTCGAGCAGCCGCCGGAAATTCACGATCGTGTCGTCGTTGAACACTTCGATGAAGCTCGCATTCGGAGTGCTGGCGACGATATGGACATGCATTTCGTGATAGGCGTGCGGCGCGACGGATACGCCATAACTTGCCGCCGTGGCGGCAATGCGGCGGAATTCGGTGATGCCGCCGCAGCAGATCGCATCCGGTTGCAGGATCGTCGCCGCACCCTTTTCCAGGATTTCCTTGAAGCGCCAGCGGCCGGCCTCGATCTCGCCGGTGGCGACGGGAACATTGGTGCGCTGGACCAGCCGCGCGTGGTTGTCGAGATCGTCCGGCGAGAACGGTTCCTCGAAGAAATACGGGTCATAGGGTTCATAGACGCTGACGAACCGCATCGCCGTTTCGATATCCTTCCAGGCATTGGATATATCGAGCATCAGCAGGACGTCACCGCCGACATGCTCGCGGATCGCGGCGAGCCGGGCTTCTTCTTCCCGTAGCCCCAGCAGGC
Organism: Alphaproteobacteria bacterium; assembly: GCA_040905865.1. NCBI lineage: Bacteria > Pseudomonadati > Pseudomonadota > Alphaproteobacteria > Alphaproteobacteria bacterium. The sequence continues at coordinate 33,813 of JBBDQU010000073.1, read as the reverse complement.
CGACCTTGATCTTCACCGCGTCGAAGCCGAGATCGACGAAGCCCTGCACTTCCGCCGCCAGATCCTCCGGCGTCTTGCCCTCCAGGTAATAACCGCCGCTGGCATAGCCGCGTACCGACTCCTTCTGGAATCCGCCCAGCATCCGGTACAGCGGCATGTTGGCGGCGCGGGCGTTATGGTCCCACAACGCGATATCCAGCGCGCTGAGCGCCCGCATCACGGAGCCTGCCCGGCCCTGCAACAGCGCTTCCTGGTACATCTCCGCCCAGAGCCCCTCGACGCGGAACGGATCCTCGCCGATAAGGACAGGCGCCAGCAGGTTGCGCACCGCCTCTGTCACGATCCCGCCGCCGCTGCTGCCGCCATAGGTGAACCCGATACCCCTGTGCCCGTCATCGGCCTCGATCTCGACCAGGGTCAGGTCGCGGGCCAGCACCTTGCGGGTGGCGAAGGTTGTGGGGTTGTCGAGCGGGATGCGGACGGTACAGGCGCGGACCGCGGTAATTTTTGTCATGGCGAACACTCCGGATGTCGGCGGGCGAACATGTCCGGATACCATGTCAATGCGCTGGCGGCATCGTCAATGGGGCAGTGGCGTCCTTCGGAAGGTCACCTGGGACAGCTGATGCGGGCGATAAAGGGTTTGGCTTCCTGGAAGATAGCGTCGCGCGGTTTTGGCGCCCGGGCCGGCGCGCGCCGGAAGTCGACGCCAAGGCCGGACAGGAATCCGAAGACGACCGGATTGGAAATCGCGAACCCCTGATCCAGGATCAGCTCCCCGCGTGCCTGAAAGGTCTTGACGGTATTGAGTTGGGCGAAGACGACGCCTGCGACATAGCCGCTATCGTCGAGGACCGGGCCGCCGCTGTTGCCGGGTCGAACGGCCGCCCGCATCTGGAAGCGCGTGCCGCTTGTATTGTGCGACTGGAAGGTGCCGGGCGTCACATGGGGGCGGATCGGCGGCAGCTTCGTCGTGCCGTAGCCGATAACGGTAATATCGCTGCCGGGCGCAATAATGTCCGGGCTGCGGAAAACCGCAACGGCCGGCGCCTGTAACGTGCTGGCGAGCAGCGCCAGGTCGTTTCCCGGATCGGCGCCCAGGACAACGGCGGTGCCCTGCTGGCCGTCGGTCGTGTCGACCCAGATGGTTTTCCTGCATTCCGCGATGACATGATTATTGGTGACGATTTTCCCGTCGGCGCTGACGAAAAATCCGGTTCCGTGGCCTCTTGGGCCCTGTTCGCGTTCCGATTTCGGCTGATTGGCCCGTCTGATCCGTTCGCGTCGCAACTCCGCCTTCACCTTCGCCGCATCCTCGCGGCTGAGAATTTCGCCGTCGCATTTGTCCGGCGTCTTGGGCTGAACTACGCCACGCTCTTTGTCGTGGCACTGGATTACGGCGGCCTGCGCCGCCACGGGTTTTTCGGTCGAATGCAAGACCAGGACCAAGGCTGTCAGGAAAAGCCATTTCACGGTAACCGCCACCTGTTCCGGACCTCCGTTCCTGTTACAAACGCATTCTGGCGACAGAATTTCGCGTTGATGTGATAGAGTTATCTCTAATGCAGATTAATTTTTCGTTCATAGCCCATTTGGATGAAAGCCTGCGCCGGGACTTGGGGTATCAACTTTTCATTGAGCGCGACCCCGACCGTCACCATGTGAAAACACGGAAAGCATCATGATCGCACCACCATCGAAATGTACCAAATCCGCTTTCGTATCGCAAAAAGCGGTGTCGCCCTGGGCGCTGGTTGTCGCCCTGTCGGTCATCATCGTCGGCACGCTGGATGTGATTTCGACCAATGTCGGCCTGCTCGCCGGCGCTGTGGAGGCCAATCCGCTAATGGCGGCCATGCAGGACCTGTTCGGCGGTTGGTGGTTCGTGCCGAAAATGGCAATGCAGTTCATTACCGTTGCCATCGTCCTGATGCACCCGGTACGTGCGGTATTTCTCTGCGTCAGCGCAGTGATTGCATTCAACGCTTACGTCGTCCTCAATAATTTTTCCCTGTCCGGCGTCATCTAGCAGTAGCTGCGCACGCGCCGTTCGAGGCGCAAATCCCTTCATTCGGGAACAGGGATGTCTTGACGCGGCATCGTGTTCGACGCATTCATTCTGGCGCCGTGGCGCATTGGATTCTGGCTTGCGGTCGTCCATAAACGGGGCGTGGCGGGATGAATTCAGCGAGGTGGAACGGCAGTGACGGGCAAATCCTTCGAAAACGACGATACGCAACGCATGTTGCTTGATAGCGCGCGCGCCTTCGTATCGCGCAGCGGTGGGGTCGAACGCGCTCGCGCCAGCCGGGAAAAGGCTCCCGGTTTCGACCGCGGGGTCTGGCGGACCATGGCCGCGAACGGTTGGTTCGGCCTGCTTTTCGCGGAGGAATATGGCGGGCTGGCCCTGGGCTTCGCCGAAGCGGCCATCGTGATCGAGGAACTGGGCCGCTGTCTCGCGCCGGAACCGTTCGTATCCGCGGTCGTGCTTGCCGGTGGCGTCCTGCGGGGCAGCGACAACGCGGCGTTGCGGGCCGAAAAAATCCAGGCGCTGATCGAGGGCGAGGTTATTCCCGCGCTGGCCTGGCAGGAAACCGCAAATGACTATGACCCGGCCCGTATCGCGGCCCGGGCGGTTCCGTCGGCGGAGGGTATCACCCTGACGGGCAGCAAACGCTTCATTCCCGCGGCGGCCGGCGCCGATGCCTTTATCGTCACGGCGATGGGGCCTGACGGGGTGGGCCTTTACTGGCTGGAAGCCGGCGCGGCGGGGCTGAGCCTGTCGCTGGACCCGGGTGTGGACGGTATCGACTACGGCACGCTGAATATGAGCAACGTGTTCGTCCCGTCGGACAGGATCGTGCTGTCGCGCGATGCGGGGCCGGTCGTGTCGGCCGCCGTCGATGAGGCGCGGCTGTGCGCGGCCGCCGAACTGGTCGGCGTCATGAAGCAGGCCTTCGACGATACGCTGGCCTATGTCAAGCAGCGCGAACAGTTCGGCCGGCCGGTCGGCAAGTTCCAGGCGTTACAGCACCGGCTTGTCGACCTGTGGGTACAGCAGGAACTGTCGCGGGATGTGCTGGCCCAGGCCTGCCGCTGCTTCGACGAAACCGGCGATCCTGTCCGGCGCGCCGCCGAGGCAAGCGCCGCCAAGGCGCGCTGCAGTGAGGCGGGGCTGCTGATCGGGCGCCAGTCGATCCAGTTGCATGGCGGCATCGGCTATTCGGACGCCTGTCATATCGGCATGTATCTCAAACGCGCCCTCGTGCTGTCCGCCTGGCTCGGCAATGCGGGCATGCATCGCAACCGTTATGCCGAATTCGCGCCCGAAGCCGCCGCCTGAAGGAGATTGTGCCGATGACCGAAACCCGCGATATGAACGCCCTGGGCGATGACGAATTCCGCGCCGAAATCCGCAACTGGGTCGAAGCGAACTATCCGGCGGAACTGCGCTATTTTCCGCGCCGCATCCTGTATGAGGAATGCCGGGAGTGGTACCTGAAACTGTCGGAGAAGGGTTGGCTCTGTCCGGTCTGGCCGAAAGAACATGGCGGCATGGGCCTCGATCCCGGCAAGTTCATTATCTATACCGAGGAATTCGAACGCCACGGCGTCGCCCGCATGCCCGACCAGGGTATCGTCATGGTCGGACCGCTGCTGATAAAATACGGCACCGACGCGCAGAAGGAATATTTCCTGTCCAATATCCGCGCCGGCAACCATATCTGGTGCCAGGGATACTCCGAACCGAATGCGGGTTCCGACCTGGCCAGCCTGCGGACCTCCGCGGTGCTGGACGGCGACGAATATGTCGTCAACGGACAGAAGATCTGGACGTCGCTTGCCCATAACGCGAACTGGATCTACATGCTGGTCCGGACCGACCGGGACGCGGCGAAGCCGCAGGAAGGCATCAGTTTCCTGCTGTGCGACCTGAAGACGCCCGGCATCACCATCCGCACGATTCCGAATATCCGGGGCGAGGAGGAATTCTGCGAGGTATTCCTGGACGATGTCCGTGTGCCGCGGGAGAACCTGGTGGGCGAGCCCAACAAGGGCTGGACCATGGCGAAGGCGCTGCTCGGGTTCGAGCGCATTTTTGTCGGCAATCCGCGGATGTCGAGCTATGCGCTGAACCGGCTGCGGCTACTGGCGGAATCGCTGGGCGCCTTTGAGGACGCGGCCTTTGCCGCGCGGTACAATCGTCTCCGGCTCGATGTGCATGACCTGGCGGCCTCGTTCGAGCGCTATGCCTCGATCCTGAAGTCGGGCGGCGAGATCGGTTCGGATGTGTCCTTCCTGAAAATCTGGGCGACCGAAACCTATCAGCGGATTACCGAGGAAATGGTCGATCTCTCGGGGGATTACGGGGGCTATCGCGAGGATCTGTCGCTCGGTAACAACAGGATCGATGTCATGAACCAGTTCCTGGGATCGCGACCGTCGACGATCTATGGCGGATCGAACGAGATTCAGCGCAATATCATCGCCAAGCAGGTGCTGGGTCTCTAACGGGCCGCCGTCGACAGGTGCGACCGGATTTGCCAATCCGGTGGAAGTGGCTAATATCGCTGCAATCTTTACCGACAATATCTTGGATCAAGGGGAACAACACATGGTAGCGGCTGTACAATCGATCAAGCGCGCGGATCATATTTCCGACGCGGAATGGGACGTCCGGGTCAATCTGGCGGCGGCATACAGGTTGATCGACCTGAATGGATGGTCCGATGGTATCGGAACGCATGTTTCGGCCCGGGTGCCGGGACCGGAAAATCACTTCCTCTTGAATCCCTACGGCATGCTGTTCGACGAAATCACCGCGTCCTGTCTGATCAAGGTCGACCTGGATGGCAACGCCATCGACGACTCGGATTATCAGGTCAATCCGGCGGGATTTACCATTCACAGCGCCGTTCACATGTCCAACCACGATCTTGAATGCGTCATGCATACCCATACGACGGCCGGCACCAGCGTTGCGACGCAGAAGGGCGGGCTGTTGCCGATCAACCAGCATGCGCTCGCGGTCACCTATACGACCGGCTACCACGACTATGAAGGGCCGGCGACCGATCACGACGAACGCGCCCGGATCGTCGAGGACCTTGGCGATAACCGAATTCTGATCCTGCGCAACCACGGTCTGCTGACCGTCGGGCGGACCATCGGTGAAGCATTCGTCTGGATGTTCCGGGCCGAACGCGCCTGCCGCATGCAGCTTGCCTTCCAGCAGACGGGAGCGGAGCTTTATCCGATCAGCGAGGAAGTGCAGAAGATTTCGATCGAGCGCGGTCGCCAGTTCAACAGTGGCAACGGGCACCGGCCGACCGGCAAGCTGGAATGGCCGGCATGGCTGCGCAAGCTGGACCGGATCGATCCGTCCTACAGGAACTAGATACGGCTATTCCGGCGAAAGCGTGAGGATGCTGCCCGCCGCGCGGGCGAGATCCTCACGGCTTCCGGAAATGGTGATGTACTGACCGTCCCGCCAGCGGTGCAGCAGGTCGTCGTAATGCGGCGACAGGAAATTTCCGGACTGGCCGGTCGCAATCATGAACCGGCTGTTGCCGAGATCCGACAGGTCGTAAACGGCGCGGTAGCCCGAACCGTCGAGATGGGTAAAGGGCGCGGTACCGGTAGAATAGCCGCCGCGATTGACTGTGTGCTGTCCGCCGTCCGAAGGAATGGCGCGATCCGACAGGCCCTTCAGAACCGGTATATTGGTCAGGATCCGATGGGTGAAAGTCGCCTTGTGCAGCGTCCCCCACCGCCAGCCTGCCATATCGTCGCCCAGCCTTTCGGCAAGGTCGTCGAGCGCCTGGTCGAGCGACAGGCTCAGCCGCTCGCCGCAGCTTTCAGTCGCGTCTTTTGTCGCTATGTCATCGCACCAGTGCCGCTGCGTCGTCAGGGCAAGCTGGATGAAGCGCGGGTTGGGGCTGTTGATCAACTGCTGGTATCGTTCCACGAGCGGCCCGCTGACTTCGTCCGCGATAATGGCCTTGCCGAGCCGCCGCAGCCATGCGGCATAGATCGACGGTTCCGGCCGGTCCCGCCGCATGGTGAAGTCCCATCCGGCCAGCATGGCCAGCGCCTGCCGAGCCCGGTCGTTGCGCGGCACGGTTGCCAGCATCATCGGCAGGAGAAGCCGCGCTGCGGTGGAGAGCGAATCCTGCTGCAGGGCCATACTCGCGGCGATATCGTGCCTGTTATCGCCGTCGAGACGCTCCCGAATACGTTCCGCGCGAAATGGCTGGTTCCAGTCGTGTGTCAGTATCCACTCGTAACTATCGTCAACCATTCTGTTATTTGCATTTACAATGCTGCCTTCCGGCGGGTTGTACAGCATGGGCATCTCGACAGCGGGCACATATCCGATCCAGTCCTGTTTGCCGTCAGCGCCCGCCGCAGGGATCCTGCCGTCCCCCGATTTCCGGATGGGAACCAGCCCTGCGGTATAGAATCCGATATCGCCATCCGTGGCGGCGAAGAACAGGTTGCTGGCAGGCGACTGAAAACCAAGCGCCGCGTCTCGGAATGTTTCCCAGTCGTGCGCCCGGTTGATCGCCAGCATCGCCGTGGCCGTTGTGTCGTCGACGTTCAATGCGGTGGAATAGAGCGCAATAACCTGCCTGTCCGGTCCATCGGCCACAATGTCGGACACGACGGGCCCGTGCCGGGTCTGGCGGACCGTCATGACAACATCTTCGGAATCCTTGACCCTGATGGTTTCCGTACGGGTGACAAAAGGGGACGACCCATCGGGGACAGGAGAGGACGGCTCGCCGGGGACAAGGTAGTTTTCCGGGCTTTCCGGGTCCAGGGTTTCCACGAAATGGTCTTCGACATCGGCATCGGCGCTGGTCATGCCCCAGGCGATGGACCCGTTATGGCCCAGGATCGTGAACGGTACGCCGGGCGCCGTCGCGCCGGTCAGGCTCAGCCCCGGCGCTTCCAGCCGCGCCAGGTACCACACGATCGGCGCGTCGAAGCGCAGATGCGGATCGTTGGCCAGGATCGGCTTGCCGGTTGCGGTCCGGCTGCCGTGCAGGATCCATCCGTTGGACCCGCTATCGGCGGGAAGGTCGAAGCCCCTGGCGCCCGGCAGCGTATCGAACAGGGATGCGGCTTTCCGGACTGCGTCGGAGACCGTCACGGGACCGTCGGCGGGAGGCTGCGGCCACAATTCGTTCAGTAATGCGGTCGGAAGGCCATGCGCCGCCAGCGCGCTGGCCACCTGAACGCGGATCAGTTCGGTCCGGTTGTTGCGTCCCAGGCGCAGGGCCATCAGCCGGCTCCAGAGGATCGAATCCACCGGTCGCCAGGGTTCCGGTTCTATCCCCAGCAGAATGAATTCCGGGGGCAGGGCGCCGGACCGGTTGGTCAGCCAGGCGTTGACGCCCGCCGCATAGGCGCTGAGGACCGCCTTGCCGTCGGCGGGCATACGGACCGAAATGGCGGCGGCGACCCGGGGAATGGCCATGGTGCGGATGTAACGATCCGCCCCGACCGCTTTTTCGCCCAGGATTTCCGCCAGCCGTCCCGCGCCGACCCGGCGCATGAACTCCATCTGCCACAGCCGATCCTGCGCATGGGCATAGCCCAGCGCGAAATAGGCGTCATGCGAGCTGGTGGCAAAAATATGCGGTATCGCGTTGGAATCGCGTATGATTTCAACCGGGCCGTCAAGCCCTGCCAGGGACACGCCGCCATCGACATCAGGCAGCGAACTGCGCAGCCAGAGATAACCGGCGCCGGCAGCCACGACCATGGCGCCCGCCATAATACCTGCAAGCACCGCAATGCGCTGCAATGCCTTCATGGAAAAGGCCGGGGCATCAGGCGGCGAGGTCGCCTTCGTCCTTGAGCATACGCACCGCCGCGCGGACGGCTTCGGCTGTCGCCTCGATATCCGCCTCGCTGTGCATGGCGGAGGTCAGGCCGCCCGGCTTGCCGGACATGTCCACGCCGTTGAGAATGATCCCGAGGCGCAGCTTCGTGATGGTCGCCGCCTTCTGGCTGCCCTTCAGGGTGGCGTGGTCATGGGCGAACGGGTCGAACGTCGTTGGCGTGATCGGCAGGTTGCCGGGATTCGTGAAGATATAAAAGCCGGAATGCTCGCCGTAGCACGCCCAGGGCACGTCTTCGGCCTCGAAAGCCTCGTTGATGCGCCGGCGCAGCAGTTCCGCCCGTGCGGTCGCCGTGTCGCAGACTCCGCCGGCGGCGATCAGTTCCAGCGCGGCGATGCCGGCCGCCGCGGACATGGGATTGGCATTGTAGGTGCCCTGATGGCCGATCTTCTCGAATCCCTTGGCTTCCGCGACCTCGAAATCGAGCAGTTCCAGGATATCCTCCCGTCCCGCCACCGCGCCGCCCGGCAGCCCGCCGGCAATGATCTTCGCCATGCTGCACAGGTCCGGCATGATGCCGTAATGGGCCTGTGCACCGCCGGGGCCGACGCGGAAGCCGGTGACGACTTCGTCGAAAATGAGCAGGACGCCGTGCTCGGTCGCGATCCTGCGCAATTCGGTGACGAATTCGCGGGTCACGGGCACCTGGCCGAAACTGGCGCCGGTCGGCTCCAGGATGACCGCGCCGATATCGTCATGGGTTTCGAAGATACGCCGGGTCGCCTCGATATCGTCCGGCGGGGCCAGCAGGACGTTATCCGCGATCCCGTCCAGCACGCCGGGTGTCGGCGTGCCGTCGAAATGATTGGATACGCCGAAGGCGACGTGATCCTGCCAGCCGTGGAAATGCCCCTTGAAGCGGACCAGCTTCGGCTTCCCGGTAAAGGCGCGGGCAAGCCGCAGCGCCATCAGATTGGCTTCCGTTCCCGACGAGGTGAAACGCACCCGCTCCGCGCAGGGCACAAGCTGCTTGACCAGTTCGCCCCAGCGGATCTCCAGTTCGTGGCAGGCGCCGTAGTGGGTGCCCTTGTCCAGTTGCGCATGGACGGCTTCCATGACCGTCGGATGGCTGTGGCCCAGGATCAGCGCACCATGCCCGCCGTAGTAGTCGATGTATTCATTGCCGTCGATATCCCATTTGCGGGAACCCTTCGCATGATCGACATAGAAGGCATAAGGGTCCAGCTTGCGGGAGTCATGCACCAGACCGCTGGGAAAAACCTGCCTGGCCTGTTTTGCGCGCGCCGCCGATTTCGGGGTGTATTCGCGATAGGCGGCAACGATTTTCGAATTGGTCGGCGACGTTGTGTCGGGCATGATAAATCCTGATCCGGTGTCATTGCTGTGATTTACCATAAGCCACACTGTCATCCCGAGGCAATCGCCGCGCGCGGAAGCTTTTGTCATGGCGTGCCGTTGGCTTCCCTGATGAACGCGAAAGGCGTATAGGATACCGCAGGAAAAGACAGTGTCTTCCGGCGGCGGGTTGACAATACAGAGGTTCCGAGATGAACAGCGTGACGACGACACAACCGGTTCACTTTCACGGGCTTGCGCCCCGCTTCCTCGGCGGGGTGCTGGAGATACCCGTCTACCACATGCGCGGCGGCACCTCGACCGGCGTCCTGTTGCTGGAAGAACATCTGCCGGCCGACCTCGCGCTGCGGGAGGAACTGATTCGCCATATCATGGGGGTGCCGCTGCAAGGCGAGGTCGCGGCCAATTCGCAGATCACCGGACTGGGCCGGGGCATTCCGCAAAGCTGCAAGGTCTTCATCGTCGACCGGTCCGACCGCGCGGATGCCGATATCGAAAGTACCCTGGCGCAACTGGCGCCGGGCAAGGCGGCAATCGACTGGAGTGTCAATTGCGGCAATATGTCGGCCGCGCTGCCGGTTTTCGCGGACCAGGTCGGCCTGGTTTCCCTGCGGCCGGGTACGAACCGGGTGCGCATCCACAATACCAATACCGGCGTGGTGGCCCATGCGCTGATCGAAACGCCGGAACCGGGCAAACCTGTTGCGTCCGATACGGTGATCCCGGGGGTCATGGGGCACTGGCCCGGCGTCCAGCTGGCGTTGCTGAATCCGGTCGGGGCGAAGACCGGGAAGTTGCTGCCGACCGGCAATCTGACCGATGTCTTTGACGGCATCGAAGTCACGTGTACCGACCTCGCGGTGCCCATGGTGATCATCCGCGCCGCCGACCTTGGCAAGGCAGCATCCGAAACGCCGGCCGAGCTGGATGGGGACAAGGCTTTCCGGTCCCGGATCCGGAGCATCTGGGTAAAGGCGGGGCTGAAGATGGGCCTGGCGGGCAAGGACGGCACGCCCCTGACAGAGGCGCAATTGGCAGCGAGCGAGACGATCCCGAAGGTCTGCATTATCGCGCCGCCCAGCGCGGAGGAAGCCGCCGCCGGGGCCAATGTCCGGGTGCGCTATTTCACGCCGCAATCGGCGCACAAGTCGCTGGCCGTCACCGGCGGGGCGTGCCTTGCGGCCTGCTGTCTGGTGCCGGGCACGGTCGCGAACGGTCTCGCGCAGGGCCTTGAACCCCTGGGACCGGTGGAAAAGGACCATATTGTCCGCATGGCCAACCCGGCGGGACTGCTGAAGGCGACCATTACCGGGTCGATGAAGGACGGCGTCGACAATATTCCCAGCGCCGCCTATGAGCGCAGCACGCAGATCCTGCTGCGCGGCCACACGCCGATCTACAACGCCTCGCCGGCGCTGTTGGCGGCTTATCGGGACAGGGCGGAAGCGGCGTAGGAAGACCGGCGGCTTACGCCCCGACCTTCTTCACGAAATCCCAGTCGATTTCGACGCCGAATCCCGGCCTGTCGCTGAGATGCAGCATGCCGTCGCGGACCACGGCGTGTTCCGTATACAGCCCGTGCTGGATCGGATGGCGATCGGTGCCGCCGTGGGACTCCGCGCCGAAGGCCGCGTCGCCGAAGGCCGAGGCCAGATGCCCGTGCAGTTGCGGCGCGGTATGCGGCGCGATCTTCACGCCCTGCTGTTCCGCATAATGGGCGATGCGCAGGGATTCGGTGAAGCCCGCATGGCGGGTCGAATCGAACTGCACATAGCCCAGCGCGCCTGAATCGATGAAATCGCGGATCGTGAACCGGGTCCATTCCCGTTCCCCATGCGCCAGCGGGATCGGCGAGCCTTTGGCCAGCCGCACGTAATCCGCCGGCTGCAGGTGCCAGTGCAGGGGTTCCTCCAGCCAGAAGATGTCATGGGGCGCCACCGCGTTGGCGAAGGCGATGCAATCATCGACCCCGTAGGGCGCGTTCATGTCCAGCATCAGCAGGACGTCGGGGCCGATGGCGTCCCGCACCGCCCTGATGCGGATAAGCTCATCGGCCAGCGAAAACGCGCCGGTTTTCATCTTGACCGCCCGGTAGCCCATTTCCACGTAGCCGGCGAATTCCTCGGCGCAGGATTCCAGCGGCGCGCCCTCGATATAATAGCCGCCGGTGGAATAGGTGAAGACGCTGGTGCGGCTGCCGCCCAGCAGCTTGTAGACCGGCATGTTGGCCGCCTTGCCCTTGATATCCCACAGCGCGATATCGATGCCGCCGATGGCCGCCATGGCCTGGGGCCGCTGACCGCGGGGCAGGGGCGCCGGCAGCCCGTCCCAGCCGCCCAGCCCGCCCGGTCGCGGGCTGGTGCTGGAAAAGAGTTTCTCCCAGACAGCGACATGGCCCAGCGGGTCCATGCCCTTGATGCATTCGCCATAGGCTGACGCCAGGTCGCAGATCGTCTTCTGCGGGCCGCCCTGCACTTCGCCGTAACCGGTAATGCCCTCGTCGGTCCTGACCTCGAAGAGGGTCAGGGTCGCGTCGCCGCTGATTTCATGGGCCGTCCAGCTTGGCTGCTGCAGCGCCATCCTGAGCGGATAGGTATTGACCTCGGTAATCCTCATACTGTCTTCTCCGGACGGAAACGCGCGAATGCGCCATGGGGGCGGTGATCCGCCCGTATCTGGACGGAACGATAACAATCCCGCGCCCGCAGCGCTATCTGTCTTGTCGTCCGGAAGGCCCGTGCATTGTTGCACCCGCGAAAACGATCGAACCGCGATGAATGCTTGAGTGGCGGGGCATGGTTCCTATATGTAGGGACGCGCTGTAACCCTCTCTTACCCATAGAAAAACATGAGCCTTTTAACCGACTCCGTCGCGCAGCGGCGAACCTTCGCGATCATATCGCATCCCGATGCCGGGAAGACGACCCTGACTGAAAAGCTGCTGCTGTTCGGCGGCGCGATTCAGCTGGCGGGGGCGGTCAAGGCGCGCGGGGCGCAGCGGCGGGCGCATTCCGACTGGATGAAGGTCGAGCGCGAGCGCGGTATATCCGTCGCGTCCTCGGTCATGACCTACGAATATGAAGGCCTGACCTTCAACCTGCTGGATACGCCGGGCCATGAGGATTTTAGCGAGGATACCTATCGCACGCTGACGGCCGTCGATTCTGCCGTCATGGTGCTGGATGCGGCGAAGGGCATCGAAACGCAGACCCGCAAGCTGTTCGAGGTCTGCCGCCTGCGCGACATGCCCATCGTGACCTTCATCAACAAGCTGGACCGCGAATCCCGCGACCCGTTCGACCTGCTGGACGAAATCGAGCAGACCCTGCAGATCGATGTGACGCCGGCCAGCTGGCCTATCGGCATGGGCCGCAGTTTCCTGGGCTGCTACGACCTGATCCGCGACAGGTTGCTGATGTTCGACCGCAATTCCACCGACAAGTTGGACGAAGGCCGCGCCTGCAACGGCCTGGACGATCCGAAACTCGACGAGCTGCTTCCGGTGGAAGCGCTGCGGCAGTTGCGCGACGAAGTGAACATGGCCCGGGAACTCTGTTCCGGATTCGACCATGCGGCCTATCGCGAGGGCAATCTGACGCCGGTCTATTTCGGCAGCGCGATCAATAATTTCGGTGTCCGCGAATTGCTGGATGGGCTCGCGAAATCGGCGCCTACGCCGCTGACCCAGCCGACGGCGACCCGCGCGGTGGCGCCCGACGAGGACAAGGTCAGCGGCTTTGTCTTCAAGATCCAGGCGAACATGGATCCCCGGCACCGCGACCGTATCGCCTTCGTGCGTCTTTGTTCGGGTCATTTCAAACGCGGCATGAAGCTGCATCATGTGCGCAGCGGAAAGGCGCTGAATATGCACAACCCGGTGCTGTTCCTGGCGCGCGACCGGGAACTGGCGGAAGAAGCCTGGCCCGGCGACATCATTGGCGTGCCCAACCACGGCAACCTGCGGATCGGCGATGCGCTGACCGAAGGGGAGGACTTGCAGTTTACCGGCATTCCCAGCTTCGCGCCGGAACTGTTGCGCCGCGCCCGGCCGGAAGACCCTATGCGGGCCAAGCATCTGGAGCGGGCGCTGCGGCAATTGTCGGAAGAAGGGGTCGGGCAAGCCTTCAAGGCGCGGCTGGGTGCCGACTGGATCGTCGGGGTCGTGGGCGCCCTGCAGTTCGACGTCATGGCCGACCGGATCCGGACCGAATACGACGTGCCGGTCCGTTTCGAGCCAACGCAGCTCTATACCGCGCGCTGGGTGGTTGCGGACGACCCGCGCAAGCTGAAGGAATTCGCCGACGCCAACCGTTCCAGCCTGGCGGACGACCATGACAACGCGCTGGTCTTCCTGGCGCGGAACGCCTGGGCGCTGGGCAAGGCGGAGGAAGACTGGCCCGATATCCGCTTCCTGAAGACGCGCGAACAGACCATGACGTCCTGATCCGCTGCTATTCCGGCGGCGCCGCGATTTTGCCGGGGATCAGGAACCAGAGGAAGGCCAAAACCTGGATCGCGAGGACCGTCCCGAAAGCGGCGGTGTAGCCGATATTCTGGTAACCGCCATCGGCGTTCGGGGGCCAGAGGTCGATGATCCAGCCGATGGCCGATTGCGCGAAGAAGACACCGCCAAAGGCGAGCAGGTTCAGCGCCGTTATCGCCCGTCCGGAATAATGCGGCGGAAAATACCGGGTCAACTGGGTATAGGCCAGTACGGTGAAGTTCATCGTCAGCCCGAAAATCACCCAGGGCCACAATCCCGTCGGCGCGACCTGGAATACGATGGCGGTCTGCGCCGCCATGAAGATCAGCGTCGCGCTGCCCATGACCTGGCTCAGGGTGAAGCCCCGCCGCTCGAACAGGTCGGCGACGACGCCGCAGGCGACGAAGCCCACGGTCATGATCGCGTTCAGGATGAACAGGTGTTCGGCGATGGCGTCCCGGGAATAGCCGGCGACATCGCGCAGCCAGGGCCCGGCCCAGAGCGACTGGATCGCCATATTGGCGGACAGCGCCGCCACGCATATCGGCGCGATACGCCAGAACAGCCGGTTCGTATAGATATGCCCGATGCCGGCCAACTGGTCGCGTAGCGACGGTGGCGCCACCGGACCCGCCTTTTTCTCCGGCACTATGAGGAAGATGATACTGGAGACGCAGACCGTCGCCGCGGAAAGTCCGACAAAAACGCCGCGCCAGTCGGTGTAATGCAGTGCAAATTCCAGCGGTATGGTGGAGGACACCGCGCCCAGCCCGCCCATTGCCATGAAGCAGCCATTGACCAGCGGCCAGCGGCTCTGCGGAAACCAGATCGTGATCGCCTTGAAGGAGGACATCAGCCCACCGGCAACGCCGAGGCCGATCATGGCGCGGGCCAGGATAAGGGTGACCTTGCTGTCGCCGATGGAAAACAGGAACGCGCCCAGGGCGGCTGCCAGCAGGAAAGAGGACTGCACCCGGCGCGGCCCGAACCGATCCAGCAGCATGCCCAGCGGGATCTGGAAGGCGGCGAAGGCGAAGAAATAGGCCGAGGTCATGAGGCCCAGGTCGCCGGCGCTCAGATTCACCTCGCTGACCAGCTGCGGGGCGATGATCGCGTTGATCGACCGGTACAGGTAGGACAGGAAATACCCGCCCGCGAAGGGCAGGAAGACCGTCGCCACCAGCCGCACGATACCTGGTGGTTTCCCGTTCGCCGTCGTGGCCGTGGTTGCGGTCATGGCGTCATCATCGCGATTTCCCGGATCATCTTGTTCAGGATGGCATGGGCGAAACGCTGCCGGCCTTCCACGGTCATGGCGAAGGCGCCAGGACCGCCGATGATATCGAGCTGATAATGCTGAAATAACGCCTCGCCGGACATGCCGGGGAAACGTCCGCCATCCGCCGCGACGACAAGGGCGTTGATCGTGATGCCTTCGCCGATCGCCATGGCGCGGACGGGCGCCAGCGGCTGGCCGTTCATCTGCGGGCCGTCGCCGGAAATGTCGATGATCTTGCGCGGGCTGGAATGGCCGCTTTCGCGGATAAGGCGCGCCGAATAGTCGATGGCGTTACTGATCGAATTGTAGCCGAAGGCGACGCGGGGTGCGGCCAGCAGCCTTGCGGCAAAGTCCCGGGCCGATGCCGCGTCGCGAATGACCGTCCAGTCGACGATTGTGTGCTGCGATTCCGGCGCGCCCCATTCGACGAAGGCGACGGCGATGGCCTGGCGATACCCGGAACGGATCGCGTTCAACACGCGCTCGTCGGTGATGGCGGCGGCGTAACCGGCCCGTTGCAGGCGGAATTCGTCGTCGTCGATGGAGCCGGACCCGTCTGCGGCGAGCACCAGCTGGACATCGACCTCTTCCGCCAGCGCGGCCTGCGGCGGCAACACCGCCCCTGCGATAGCGAGGAAAATCAGGACAAGGCGTCGAAGGGGCACAATCGCCTCCGTATTCGTCGGTTGCGGGTTCAGCGTCCCTCGATGACGAGGTTGAACGCAATGGATGAATCGAGGCCGCCGACAAGGATCTGGTTCATGCCGAGCTTTAGCGGCGCGCTGTCGGATGCTTCGAAGGGTGCGACCCGGGTTCCGTTGACCAGTGTGCCAAGGACGCTGCCAAGGTCGCGCAGGTTCAGGCGGCCCTGCACGTCTTCAATGACAAAATGCATTGGCGCCATTTCGAAGGGCTTCGTGGTCAGCAGCAGCAGTTCGGCGGGCGTCTTGCTGGCGGGTTCGCCGGCGATGGCGCGGCGGCCGACACGGAAGGGAAGGCAGTCGATGACAATGCCGTCCCGCCCGATTTGCGATTCGACTGCCGGGGTGCCAGGCAGCAGCTTGATTTCGGAGATGGCCGACACCGCGGCGCCGGCGGCGTGGATTTCGCCTTCATAGACCCGTTGCGTCACATCGCTCAGCCGTTCGCAGAGCATTCGCAGGATATTCAGCGCCATCGGATCCTTGTCGCCGAAGGCTGCATCGAAATCTTCCCGGGTGATCACGATCAGGGTTGTGTCGGTGCGTGCCCGGGTGGTGGTGGAGCGCGCCCGGTTGCGGATGATGCCGACCTCGCCAAAAATCTGTCCTGCTCTCAGTACCGCGAGCGGGATGGTGCTTTCGCCCGCCGCGCGCTCGACCGCGACCTCGCCGTCGACGATGACGAAGGCCGCATTGCTGGCGTCGCCCTCGCGATAGATGACGGTTCCGGCGGGGTAGGGGACCTCCTTCATCGCGCCTGGCCCCGCCGCATCCCTAAACCGCCTCGGCTTCCCGCAGCGTCGCGATTTCCGCGGCGCTGTAACCGAGGGCGTCGAGTATCTCGTCCGTATGCTCGCCCAGCTGTGGTGGCCGCCGGTGGATCGTTCCGGGTGTTTGCGACAGCTTGACGGGCGTGTCGATCATGGGCGCCGGAGTCGGCAGGCCGGGGTAATCGGTCATTTTCAGGAATCCGGCCGCCTGGATGTGTTCGTTCTCCAGCGCTTGCTGCAGCGTCAGCACAGGCGAGGCGGGCAGCCTTGCGCCTTCCAGTTCGGCAAGGGCTTCCTCGGTGGTCCGCGTCGCACACCATTCCTGCATCCGCGCGCTGATGACCTTGCCCTGTTCGGCGCGCAATTCGTCATTGGCGTAGCGCGGGTCGGTCAGCCAGTGGTTTTCGCCCATCAGTTTCGCCCAGCGCCTGTGCATGTGTTCCCCAAGGGTCAACACGATGATCGAGCCGTCCTTTGTCTTGTAGCTGTCGGACGGCGCGCTGAGCTGGCCCAGATTGCCGCTGCCTTCCCGGTTCGGCTTCGCGATGGCCTGTTCGATCATCGCCGAATTGCCGTTGGCCAGCGCCGTGTGCAGCAGCGAGCCCTGGACATGCTGGCCCTGTCCGGTTGCCTTGTGATGCATGATCGCGGCCATGGTGCCGAGCGCGGCGAGCGTCGCCGTGCCGTAATCGACCCAGGGAAAGTAGGACCGGGTGGGCTGCCCCGGCGGGCCCGACAGATGCATCGCGCCGGACATCGCCTGCGCCACCAGATCGAAACCGACCTTGGTCGCATAGGGGCCGGTGGTGCCGAAGGCGGTCGCCGTCACCAGAATGATATCCGGCTTGATCGATGTCAGCGTCGCGTAGTCGAGGCCGAGCGCCGCCAGCGCCTTGTCCGGCAGGTTGGCGATGACGACATCGGCGTTCGCGATCATGCGTCGCTGGATTTCCCGGCCCTCCGGCGTGGTGGGGTCCAGCGTCATGCCCCGCTTGTTGCGGTTCATCTGCAGGTACATCGCCCCCGCATTGTCCTCTTCGCTCATCGGCAGGACATGGCGGTCCTCGCTGCCGCCGCGCTTGTCGATGCGGATGACGTCTGCGCCGAAGTCGCCCAGCAGCGCCGCACACCAGGGACCCGCGATGTAGCGGCCGAAATCGAGTACGCGAATGCCGTCCAGAACGCCAGTCATGATCAGATTTTCACGAAGACATTGCCGTCTTCAAGCTTGACTTCAAAGGTTTTCAGGTCGTCGACGATGGGCGCGCAGAGGCCTTCACCGGTCTTGATGTTGAAGCGGCCCTCATGCAGCGGGCATTCGATTTCCTCGCCGTCCTGGAAGCCGTCAGCCATCGAAGCATAGGCGTGGGTGCAGATATTGTCCGTGCAGTAGATATCGCCGTCGACGTTGTAGAGGGCGATTTCCTCGCCGGCGACTTTGTATTTTTTCGGTTCGTCCGGCTTGATGTCGCTCGCGGGGGCAACAAGTTGCCAGGTCGGTTCCGTCATGTCCCTTTTCCTCCACACCCATTTCCTGGTTCAAGACGCCCTTTCGGCGGCGCCGGGCCGAAAATATAGATTTCAGGCCGGGCGAATCCTAGTCTATTTATGACCGCCCCGCATTTCCGCCGGGCATGGGCCGGCAGGCATGATACTCAGCGAACTCGATTATGTAGCGCTTCTGGTCATCGGATTTGCCTACCTGCTGGCGGGGCTGTCCAAGGGCGCCATCGGATTCGGGCTGCCGGTGATCGCGATCCCGCTGGTCGCCACGGTGCTGCCGACACAGGTCGCGATCGCGCTGACCGCCGCGCCAATTCTCCTGTCCAACAGCTATCAGGCGCTGCATCGGGCCGATCCGGTCGGCGCCGTGCGCCGTTTCTGGCCGCTGATCGTCGCCATGCTGGTTGGCTCGACCATCGGCGCGCAGATCCTTACCCGGATCGACCAGCATACGGCGTCGATCGTCGTCGGCACGGTCCTGTTGTGTTTCGTATGCCTGCAGGGGTTTTCGATCCGGCCGGAAATTTCCCGGCGCGGTGAGCGGATCCTCAAACCCTTCGTGGGCATGGCGTCGGGTCTGCTTGGCGGCACGACCGGGATACTGGGGCCGCCCTTTCTGATCTTTCTGGTCGCCCTGCGGTTGCCCAAGGATGTCTTCGTCGGCACCATCGGGCTGCTGTATTTCGTCGGAATCATCCCGGTCTATGCGACCCTGGTCTATACCGGGCTGATTGCCCGCGACGAGGCAATTTTGTCGGGGCTGGCCTGCATCCCGCTGTTCGCGGGCATCTTTGCCGGCGTCTGGCTGCGGGGCCGGATATCCGCGAAACTGTTCCAGCGGGTGCTGCTGGCGGGCATTTTCGTGATCGGCGTTAACCTTGTCCGGCGCGGCTTCGCATAGGTTAAGGCTTGGCCTCAACCCCGTTTTCTGGCAGACACGGCCCCGCCCGGATACCGGAGCATGGAGAGCGACCGAATGACCGATACCGAAACAGCCGCCGTCGACATCAGGCATGACTTCATCCGCGACCGGATCGACAGCGATCTGAAGGCCGGGGTGGTCGCGGGCGTCGTCACGCGCTTCCCGCCGGAACCGAACGGCCATCTGCATATCGGCCACGCCAAGTCGATCTGCCTCAATTTCGGCGTTGCGCAGGACTTCGGCGGCCGCTGTCACCTGCGCTTCGACGACACCAATCCGGTCAGGGAGGAACAGGTCTTTATCGACGCGATCCAGACCGATGTGCGCTGGCTGGGCTTCGACTGGGGCAGCCATCTGTTCTATGCCTCCGACTACTTCGAACAGCTCTACGAATGGGCGGAACTGTTGATCCGGGACGGCAAGGCCTATGTCGACGAACTCAGCGCCGACCAGATCCGCGAATATCGCGGCACGCTGACCGAACCTGGCCGGCCGAGTCCGTTTCGCGACCGCCCGGCCGAGGAATCCCTCGACCTGTTCCGCCGCATGAAGGCGGGTGAATTCCCCGACGGCGCGCGGGTGTTGCGGGCGAAGATCGACATGGCGTCCGGCAATATCAACCTGCGCGACCCCGTGCTGTACCGCATCCTGCACGCGGTCCATCCGCGCACCGGCGATAGATGGAAAATCTACCCGACCTATGACTATGCGCATGGCCAGTCGGACGCGATCGAGGGCATCACCCATTCGCTGTGCACGCTGGAATTCGCCGATCACCGGCCGCTGTATGACTGGCTGATCGCCAGCCTGCCGGTCCCCGCGAAGCCGAAGCAGATCGAATTTTCGCGCCTTAACCTGACTCACACGGTTTTATCCAAGCGCCGGCTGATGCAGCTTGTCGCCGGCGGCCATGTGCGCGGCTGGGACGATCCGCGCATGCCGACCCTGGGGGGGCTGCGGCGGCGCGGCATGCCGGCAGAAGCGGTCCGAGATTTTGTCGCCCGGATCGGCGTAACAAAAAGCGGCAGTACGGTCGAAGCCGCGCTGCTGGACCATTGCGCCCGCGATTGGCTGAACACGAATGCTCCGCGCCGCATGGCCGTCCTCAACCCGCTGAAGGTGGTGATCGAAAACTATCCCGAAGGCGAAACCGAGATGATGACCGCGGTCAACAATCCCGGCGACCCGGATGCCGGCACGCGCGAGGTGCCGTTCTCTCGCGAAATCTACATCGAGGCCGAGGACTTCATGGAAGACCCGCCGCGCAAGTTTTTCCGGCTTGGGCCGGGGCGCGAGGTGCGGCTTCGCTTCGCCTATTTCGTCACCTGCACCGATGTGGTGAAGGACGAGGCGGGCAATGTGGTCGAACTGCGCTGCAGCTATGACCCGGCGACACGGGGCGGCGACGCGCCGGACGGTCGCAAGGTGAAGGGCACGATTCACTGGGTGTCCGCCGCCCATGCGGTAACCGCCGAGGCCCGCATTTACGACCCGCTGTTCACCGCCGAGGCCCCCGGCGCCGAGCGCGACTTCCTGGAGGACATCAACCCGGAATCGCTGACCGTCGTCACCGATGCGCGGCTCGAACCGTCGCTACGGGACGCGGAACCGGGCAAACCGGTCCAGTTCGAACGGCAGGGATATTTCTGCGCCGACCCGGATTCGACTCCGGACCACCTGGTCTTCAACCGCACCGTGGCGTTGCGCGACAGCTACGCGAAAATCGGCGGGTAAGGCCGGCCGTTCCGGTCCGGACCCACGCCATTTGCGGCGGCGGAGAAGGGATTGCTGTTTTTATGGCTGGCCCGCGCCACCCGCTTCAGTACGGTATGCGAATTCAATTTTCCGTCTCCCGGAAAAAACCTGAAAATCCTAGGCTATCATGACAATAATAGGAAAAAATAAAATATCGATTTGATTTCAGCGACCGAGGGCGTTAAATTTGATCCCTCACAACATGCACATTTCCGCGCCCGGTGGCCCGTCGAAGTCTCCGGGGGCCTGCGTATCATAGAAATGAGCTGAAAGCAGCCTAATACGTGCGTGTCCAATTTTTCCGGGGTAACGAGGAGGAGAAGGATATGGCCGGTGAAACCGATATCGATTATGAGATCGGTCAGGATAATATTCAGCCATGCGGTCTCGATATTCACAACCCGGTATTCGTCATTTCCGGATTGGTGATTGTCGGATTTGTCGTCCTGACATCCATTTTTCAGGAAGGCGCCAGCGAGTTCTTTGGCTGGCTGCGGCCGGCGGCGACATCGACCTTCGACTGGCTTCTGATCCTTGCAGGCAATATCTTTGTCATCTTTTGCGTGGCGCTGATTTTCTCGCCCTATGGCCGAATCCGCCTGGGGGGCGCCGACGCCCGGCCGGATTTTTCCTATACCGGCTGGTTCGCGATGTTGTTCGCGGCGGGCATGGGCATCGGGCTGATGTTTTTTGGCGTCTCCGAGCCGATCTCCCACTACGCCTCTTCCGTCGCTGAGACGGCGGGGTCGCCGGACAGCTGGGCGCCGCTGGCGGGCGCGCCGGGCGATCCGGAAGCCGCCGCGCGGCTCGGCATGGCGGCGACGATCTTTCACTGGGGCCTGCATCCCTGGGCGATGTACGCCATCATGGGGCTGTCGCTGGCCTTTTTCAGTTTCAACCGGGGGTTGCCGCTGACCATCCGTTCGGCATTCTACCCGCTGTTCGGCAATGCGGTCTGGGGCTGGCTCGGCCATGTCATCGATACCCTGGCGGTATTCGCCACCCTGTTCGGACTGGCGACGTCGCTCGGCTTCGGCGCGGAGCAGGCGCTGGCGGGGCTGAACCGGATTTTCGGTGTGCCGGTGACCGATACGTCGAAAATCCTGCTGATCCTGGGGATTACGGCCGTCGCGCTGCTTTCCGTCCTTGCCGGGCTGGATGCGGGGGTCAAGCGGCTCAGTGAATTCAATATGGTCCTTGCAATCCTCCTGCTCGGGTTCGTGATCGTCGCCGGCCCGACGATCGCCATACTGACCGGTTTCGTCGATAACCTGGCCGCCTATGTCATCGAACTGCCGGCCCTGGCGAATTTCGCCGACCGGACCGACACGAATTTCTATAACGGCTGGACCGCCTTCTACTGGGCGTGGTGGATTTCCTGGTCGCCCTTCGTCGGCATGTTCATCGCCCGGGTCTCGCGGGGCCGCACGGTCCGCGAGTTCCTGGTCTGCGTGCTGCTTATCCCGTCGCTGGTCTGCGTGCTGTGGATGACCGCCTTCGGCGGCACGGCCATCGACCAGATCGTCAATGACGGTTTTACGGGCGTCGCCGATGCGAATCTTCCGGTGAAGCTGTTCGTGATGCTGGAACAACTTCCCCTCGCCCAGGTGACCTCGGTAATCGGAATCGTGCTCGTCGTGGTGTTTTTCATTACCTCGTCGGATTCGGGCTCGCTCGTCATCGACACCATTACAGCCGGCGGCAAGCTGGACGCGCCGGTGGGCCAGCGCATCTTCTGGGCAACCTTCGAAGGACTGGTGGCCATCGTGCTGCTGGTCGCGGGCGGGCTGGCCGCGTTGCAGGCCGCGTCGGTATCGACCGGCGTGCCGTTTGCGGTGGTGCTGCTGCTGATGTGCGCCAGCCTGTTCAAAGGGCTTCGGGGGGAATATGCGAGCATGGCGCCGGCTAGATCGGATCGTGTTTGATTGGAATCGCCTCTGGCGCTCCAACCAGACACGTGAATCTGATCTAACTTATTGAAGATATAGCACCTTCACAGGTTTGAATGGAACCTGTCGCGGTTTCATTCAGACCTGATGTGCTATAAAGCAAATCGCGGATAGTCGCCGTCACCCGAGGTCTCGGGGGCGGACCGTCATGACAGGCGCGGCGAATTTCGGGGCGAAGTCCCGCCATTTTCCCGTTACCCCGAACACGGCCAGGGCTGCGGTTGGGAAGGGGCCGGGCTGGCCGGACAGCAAGGCTGTCAGGTCCTCCAGACCCGGGTTGTGGCCCACGAACAGCACCCGTTTCGCACTGTCCGGCTGGGCGCGCAGGACTTCCAGAATCCTTTCCGGCAGCGCGAGGTAAAGAAGTTCCTCCTCGACGATTTGCGTCGGGTCCATGTTGAGCGACCTGACGAGGCGCGTGGCGGTATTGGCGGCGCGTGCCGCCGGGGATGTAACGATCCTGTCCGGGACATGGCCGTACTCGCGCAGCCATTGTCCGATTTTTACGGTGTCCTTTTCGCCGCGCTTTGCCAGCGGCCGGTCGAAATCGTATACGTCCGGCGGATAATCGGATTTGCCATGCCGCAGAAGCAGAAATTCACGCATCGGCTCCCTCCCTGAAGCCGGCTCAGGATAAAGTGGCAAGCAGCGCCTTGCCAAGCAAGTGTCGCCGGTCGATGCCGGATATTCCCGGAACTGGCGCCTTACAAAGGCGTGAGCCATTATTTGGTCGCGGCGAATGCGAATTGACCCTAAAATCGGGAAAGCCGCAAAATGGCGCAGTCGTTCGTTCCGGGTTTCCTCATGGAGGGCAACCGCATGAAACGTATCGTTCCGGTCCTGCTCGCCTGCCTTATGGGCGCCACGTTCCCGTCCGGTCTTCTGGCGAAGACGCCGGTGGACCTGGTCCTGGCGCTCGGCGTCGATGTTTCGCGCAGCGTCGATTACAATGAGGGCCGACTGCAACGCCAGGGTTATATCGATGCGTTTCGCGACCCGCAGGTGATACAGGCGATCGGTTCCGGCATGCTGGGCCGGATCGCCGTGGGCTATTACGAATGGGCCGGCGACGGGCTGAACAAGGTTATCCAGGACTGGACCCTGATTGAGGATGCAGCGAGCGCGCATGCCTTTGCCGATGCCCTGACCCGGGAGGCGCCCGAACCGAACCGGCGGACATCGATCAGCGGCGCGATTGCGTTCGGACTGGCGTGGCTGGACCAGAACGATTTCGAGGGGACCCGCCGGGTGATCGACATATCCGGCGACGGGCCGAACAATGCCGGCGATCTGGTCGTCCCGGTCCGGGACAGGGCGGTTGCGGCGGGAGTTACCATCAACGGGCTGCCGATCATGGATATGGGGACTGGCGGCTATGGCGGGCGCTACAATATCCCGAACCTGGACCTCTATTATCGCGACTGCGTGATCGGTGGGCCGGGGGCCTTTATCGTGGTCGCACGGGATTTTTCGGATTTCGCCCGCGCGGTGCGGCGCAAGCTGATCCTGGAAATCGCCAATCTGCCGCCGCCGCCCGCCACGACGCGGATTTACAAGGCGCAACAGATCATGCCGACGCCCCGCAATTCGCCGCCCTGCGATATCGGCGAGCAGATCCTTCGTTCCCGCGATGATTTCTGAGCGCCCGCGTGACGCCATGATACGGGTTGGCCTTGCCGCGCTTGCGGTCCTTGCCGCTGCCCCGGCTGCGGCGAAAACGCCGGTCGACCTGCTGCTGGCGCTGGCGGTGGACGTGTCGCGCAGTGTGGACGAGGAAGAAGCCCGGCTGCAGCGCCAGGGCTATATTCAGGCCTTCCGCGACCCGGAGGTTGTGGCCGCGATCCGCACCGGCATGCTGGGCCGCATAGCGGTGCGCTATTTCGAATGGGGCGGCGAGGGAAATATCGCCGAGATTACCGGCTGGACACTGGTCGAGGATGCAACAGGCGCGGCGGCTTTCGCGGACAGCCTGGCGCGGCTGCCGCCGCGGCCGATGCTATGGACGTCGATCAGCGGCGCCATCGATTATGCGCTGCCCTGGCTGAAAGAAAATGAATTTGACGCCACCCGCAAAGTGCTCGATATCTCCGGCGACGGGCCGAACAATTCCGGCGATCTGGTCGTCCCAGCCCGCGACCGCGCCATCGCGGCGGGCGTGACCATCAACGGATTGCCAATCATGGATCAGGGCAGTGGAATGTATACCGCCTACAATATCCGCAATCTCGACCTGTATTACCGCGATTGCGTGATCGGCGGGCCCGGCGCCTTCCTGATCGTCGCCGAAGACTTCAACGATTTCGCCCGTGCGGTGCGGCGCAAGCTAATTCTGGAGATCGCCAACCGGGCGCCGCAGCCGCCGGCATGGCCCATGCGCATCGTACTGGCGCAGGCCGGGCCGGATATCCGCGAAAGTCCGCCTTGCAATGTCGGCGAACAGATGTTGCGCTACCGCGATGATTTCTGATGCGCGGCGACAGCGGAAACCTTTTTGCCGGCCTGCCGGATGTGCAGCCGGGGGAGGTTCTCGACATATTGATGGCGGGTGGCGGTTTTCGGCTGGTGCGGATCATCTCGACCGGCCAGGCGACGCCGCAAGGGGAGTGGTACGATCAGGCCGAGGAGGAATGGGTCGTGCTGCTGCAGGGGGCAGCCGGGCTGCGCTTTGAGGACGAAGCGGCGGAACGGGTGCTGTCCCCCGGCGACTGGGTCAGCATTCCCGCCCATCGCCGCCACCGCGTGGAATGGACGGCGCCGACCGAACCGACGGTCTGGCTGGCCCTGCATTGCACCGTATAGTGAAAATGGAACGGTGCGCGGATCCGCGCGACCGGTCGGTCGCAGGGAGAAATCGACGGGCGGGCGGGTTGTCGAAACTTACCGGTAAAACCGTTCGCCCTTTTTCAGCAGGATGCCCGCCTTTCCGGCGATACCGAGTTCGAGACTTTCGGCGATACGCCTTGCGCGTTCCATGAAATGATCCCGTGCGGCGGGCGGGCAGGTTTCCGCCGCCGTCGCCTCGAACAGCGCCAGCCAGCGGTCGAAATGCACCGCATCGACCGGCAGCGGCAGGTGCTTCGCCACCGGACTGCCGTGATAGCGGCCGGTCAACAGCGCCACCGAGGACCAGAAGGCGCACATGCGCTGCAGATGAAGGTCCCAGTCCGCGATCCGCGCCTTGAAGACGGGGCCCAGCAACGCGTCTTCGCGAATTCTGGCGTAGAATCGGTGGACGAGGCTTTCGATCATGGCCTCGTCGATGCCCGTGCGGGCGACGATCTCCGCCGTGATGCGCGCGCGCCTTTCCTCGGTCGTCAGGGAGTCGGTCATCGGTTGTTTCCAGAATAGGTATTAATAATACCTATTATACGGGTTTATAATAGGTATTTCAAACGCCAATTCAGGGATGCGACTATGCGCCTCACTACCTTTACCGATTTCGGATTGCGGGTCCTGATGCGGCTGGCGGATGCGCCGGAACGGCAGTTCACGACCGGCGAACTGGCAACCGAACTGGAAATTTCGCGCAACCACCTCGCCAAGGTGGTGCAGAATCTCGCTCGCGCCGACTATATAGAAACAAGGCGCGGCGCCGGCGGTGGGTTCCGGCTCGCACTGCCGGCCGGTTCGATCCCGCTGGGCCAGGTCGTCCGCCATCTGGAACAGCAGAGCCCGCTGGTCGATTGCTTCCGCACCGACGGGGGCAGTTGTTCCCTGACACCACATTGCCGGTTGAAGGGCCGTCTCGCCGCAGCGCGGGAAGCCTTTCTGGCGGAACTCGATACAACCAGCCTGGCCGACTGCGCCTGGCCCGGCGAGGCGGGAAGGATTCCTCCGCGATGATCCACCATGTCGGGAGCCGCGTGGACAGGCGCGGCGCCGCCACCTACAATTGGCGCCTCATTTCAAATCAGCCAAGGAATCTGCCATGACCCCGCCCGCCCGCCTGCGCGCCCTGCTTGCCGAACCCGGATTTATCGCCATGCCCGCCATCTGGGACGGGATCAGTTCGAAGCTGACCTTTGGGGCCGGCTTCAAGACCGCGTTTCTTTCCGGTTCCTGCGTCGCGGCCGCGCGCCTGGGCGGGCCGGACCTGGACCTGATCACGGCGGCGGAAATGCAGGATTCGCTGAACATGGCCCGCGCCGCCGCGCCGGAACTGCTGATCCTCGCCGATGGCGATCACGGCTACGGCAACGCGATGAACGTGCAGCGCACGGTGCGCGCCTACGGTCGGCTGGGGGCGGCGGCGGTGCTGATCGAGGACAAGATCACCCCGCGTGCGCTGACTTCCGCCGGCAAGCCGACCCTGCCCTTCGAGGAAATGCGCATGAAGCTGCGCGCCGCCGTGCAGGCCGCAAGGGAATCCGGAATCATGATCATGGCCCGCACCGACTGCCGGCCCACGCTGGGCATCGACGAGGCCGTCGCGCGGATCGAAATGTATGTGGAGGAGGGCGCGGATATCCTGTTCCTCGATTCACCGGCGGATGAGGACGAATGCCGACGCGCCGTCGCCGCCGCCGCGGGCCGTCCGTCCTTTGCCGTGCTGTCGCCGGGTGGTAACCGTGAAACCCCGACCCAGGCGCGGGCGGCGGAACTGGGCTTCAAGATCGGCACCTTCCCGACCGGCATGCTCTCCCCCGCCATCGCCGGGATCCAGGCCGGGCTGGCGGCGCTCAAGGCCGGCGAGGTGCAGGCGGCGAGCGCCCTGCCGGGCGACGAACTGCGCCGGATCCTCGGCTATGACGATTACGAGGAAAAGGCGAAGGCGTTTACGCTTCCGGGTTGAGGCACGGGCGCGTATCGCCGGAAGAGCTGCGGGACCCGGCGGCGCTGCATTACCTCGCCGGGTCGTCGCCGCGCAGCCCGACACGCGCGGCTTTCAGGACGGTTGCCGTCGGGGCCAAATCGGGAGATAATCCTTCAATTCCGGATGGGTAACGCTGAGGGGCGGGTATGGGCGCATTCAGACGGTTGTTCGCGGCGGTGGCGGTCGGCGCCGGTCTGCTGGCCGGCGCGGCATCGGCGGATGAGTCCGCATTCATCCAGACCCTGGCAAACCGGGCGATCGAGGTCCTTGCCGACCGCTCGGTGACACTGGAACAGCGCGAGGAACGCTTCCGGTCCCTGTTGCAGGACGGTTTCGCGATGCGGAAAATCGGCCGCTTCGTCGTCGGTCGTTACTGGAAGGACATGACGCCGGACCAGCAGGCGGAATACCAGAAACTCTTCGCCGCCTGGGTGCTGAATACCTATTCGGCGCGGCTGGGCGGTTATTCGGGGCAGAAGTTCGTCATCGACGGCACCGCCGAGGCGGGGCAGCAGGACCGCTATGTGCGGACCCGGATCGTGCAGCCGGACGCGCCGCCGCTGCGCTGCGACTGGCGGGTGCGGAAATTCGACGGGGATTACCGGGTTATCGATGTGGTGGTGGAGGGGATCAGCATGCTGTCGACCCAGCGCTCGGAATTCGCCGCCGTGCTGCGCCAGCATGGGGCGGACGGGCTGATCGAGGCGCTGCAGACCCGCCTGACCCGCTACCCGGCAACATCATGACGGAATCACGGGATGACGGAGACCTGTCCTGCAGGGAGGCAAAAATGAGCGTCCGTAATAGGTTGAAGGGCGCGCGGCGGATCGCGTTGATGGCATGCGCCGGGCTGATGCTGGCCCTGCCCGCGGGCGGGTTGTCGGCCGACACATTCGACGACGGCTACGCCGCCTATCAGCGCGGCGAATTCGGCATTTCGCGCAAGCTGTGGACGGCGCTGGCCGAAGCCGGTGACGCGCGCGCGCAGTACAATCTGGGTATCATGCTGGATGAAGGGCGCGGTGTCCCGGTGGACAAGGCGGCGGCGCGCCAGTGGTGGCGCAAGGCGGCGGCGCAGGACATGCCGGAAGCGCTGCACAACCTCGCGACCAGCTATCTGTTCGGCACCGAGGCGGAAACCGACCATGCGGAGGGCATGGGCTTCCTGACCCGCGCGGCGCAGGCGGGGCTGGCGCGCTCGCAATATGTCCTGGGCAAAATCCACCT
This sequence comes from Alphaproteobacteria bacterium, assembly GCA_040905865.1. NCBI lineage: Bacteria > Pseudomonadati > Pseudomonadota > Alphaproteobacteria > Alphaproteobacteria bacterium. Next base: position 5,184 of record JBBDQU010000073.1, on the reverse strand, counting down.
GCATGGCCGGGGCGTGCCGGTGGACGAGGCGAAGGGCCGCGAATGGATCGAAAAGGCGGCGCTGCAGGGTAACGAACGGGCCCAGTACAACATGGGCAAGCTGACCCGCGACGGGATCGGCGGGGTGGTGGACAAGGCGGCCGCGGCGGGCTGGTTCCTGCGCGCCGCGAAACAGGGCTACGCCAAGGCGCAGAATCACATCGGCACTCGCTATGCCCGCGGTGAGGGGATCAGGAAGGACGAAGCCGAAGCGCTGTTCTGGCTGACGCTGGCGGCGCGGCAGAATCACTGGACGGCGGAAGTCAACCGCAAGGCGCTGGCGGCGAAACTGCCGGACGCTGTCGTACTGGCGGCGACGAAACGGGCGGAACACTGGAAGCCGGAATAGCCGCCGCTGAACTGCTTGACAAGCCGAGGCCGTACCGGTCTTTTTCCGGCTTACTCAGCCGAACCGGGGGCCGCATTGTTCGCCAAGATTTTGATCGCCAATCGTGGTGAAATCGCCTGCCGCATCATGCGCAGCGCCGCCCGCATGGGCATCAAGACCGTTGCCGTCTATTCCGAGGCGGATACGGATGCGCTGCATGTGAAACTGGCGGATGAGGCGGTGCCGATCGGCCCGGCCGTCTCCGCGCAAAGCTACCTCGTCGCCGACAATATCCTGCGCGCGGTGCGCGAAACCGGGGCCGAGGCGGTGCATCCCGGCTACGGCTTCCTGTCGGAAAACGCCGCATTCGCCACCGCGCTGGAAGAGGCGGGCGTCGTCTTCATCGGGCCATCCACCCGTGCCATCGGCGCGATGGGCGACAAGATCGAATCCAAGAAACTGGCCATCGCGGCGGGCGTGCCGACCGTGCCGGGCCATGCGGGCGTCATCGCGGACGCGGATGCGGCGGTCGCGGCGGCGAACGAACTGGGCTATCCGGTAATGTTGAAGGCGTCGGCCGGCGGCGGCGGCAAGGGCATGCGAATCGCGCATGGGGACGACGAGGTCGCGGAAGGTTTCCGCGCGGCGGCGAGCGAGGCGCGCAGCAGCTTCGGCGACGACCGCATCTTCGTCGAGAAATTCATCGTCAACCCGCGCCATATCGAAATTCAGGTGCTGGCCGACAGCCACGGCAACACGATCCACCTGGGCGAGCGCGAATGCTCCATCCAGCGCCGCCACCAGAAGGTGATCGAGGAGGCGCCGTCGCCCTTCCTCGACGCGGAAACCCGCGCCGCGATGGGCGCCTCGGCGGCGGCGCTGGCCAGGGCGGTGGATTACCGCTCGGCCGGGACGGTGGAATATATCGTCGATGCGGAGCGCAATTTCTATTTCCTGGAGATGAACACGCGGCTGCAGGTGGAGCACCCGGTCACCGAATACGTCACCGGCATCGACCTGGTCGAACAGATGATCCGCATCGCCGCCGGCGAAACCCTGTCGATCGCGCAGGACGACGTGCGCCTGACCGGCTGGGCGATGGAAAGCCGCGTCTATGCGGAAGACCCGTTCCGCGAATTCCTGCCTTCCACCGGGCGGCTGGTCCGCTACATGGAGCCGGCGGCGAAGGACGGTTCGGTCCGGGTTGACAGCGGCGTGGCGGAAGGCGGCGAAATCCCGATCCATTACGACCCGATGATCGCCAAGCTGATCACATACGGCGACACGCGGGCGGCGGCGATCGCGGCGATGCGCGGGGCGCTGGACGCCTATTACATCCGCGGCGTCTCGCACAATATCCCGTTCCTCGCCTCGCTGATGGCGCATCCGCGCTTCAACGCCGGCAATCTCACCACCGGCTTCATCGCCGAGGAATACCCCGACGGCTTTTCCGCCAGTGACCTGGTGCATGAGGACCCGAAGCTGATCGTCGCCGTCGCCGCCGTCGTCCACCAGCGCGTGACGCAGCGTGTGGCGGCTTTCGGCGGGCAGGCGCGTGAACGCGACCTCACCGCCATCGTCGGGGTCGAGGCGCGCACCGAATACCCCCTGACCCTGACGCCGGGCGTGGGGGGCGATGACGACCGCTTCGCCGTGACGGTGGACGGCGACGCATACGCCATCACCAGCGCCTGGCGCCCCGGCCAGCCGCTGTTCGAGGGCGCGGCGGACGGCAAGCCGGTCTGCATCCAGGTGGACCGGGCGGGCGTACGCTACCGGCTCAGCCATGCGGGCGGCGCGGTGGATATCCTGATCGTCCGGCCGGACATCGCGGCCCTGAACCGCCTGATGCTGCACAAGCCCCCGCCGGACACCTCGCGCTTCCTGCTCTCCCCCATGCCGGGCCTGCTGCTCAGCCTGAACTGCGCCGAGGGCGACGCGGTCAAGGCGGGCGAGGCGCTGGCGGTGGTCGAGGCGATGAAGATGGAAAACGTACTGCGCGCGGCGCGCGACGGCACGGTCAAGGCGGTGCTGGCGGAAGCGGGCGCCAGCCTGACGGTGGACCAGCCGATACTGGAGTTCGAGTAGGGGGTGCTTTTGGTTTCGGGACGTCGCCTGTTGCCCTTACAGCTTCCCCGCCGCCTTCAGTTTCGCCGTCACCGCCTCCGAGGTATCGCCCAGTTCATGGGCCTTTTCGTAATCGGCCAGGGCTTCGGCGTGCTGCTTCAGGTTTTCATGGGTGCGGGCGCGCTGGGCGTAGGCGTTGGCGTGGTTCGGGTCGCGGCGGATGGCGCGGTCGAATTCGCCCATTGCCGCCTCCATGTTGCCCTTGGCCAGCCAGGCCCGGCCGCGGTCCACATACATCGCCGCGTTGCCGGGCGCGATTTCGATGGCCCTGTCCAGGTCTTCCAGCGCGCGGTCAGCCTCACCGGTTTCGAGATAGGTCACGCCCCGGCCATACCAGGCTTCCGCATAATCGGGTTTCAGGGCGATGACCCGGTCGTAATCGCGGCGCGCGCGCTCAATTTCGCCCTGCCGGAGAAAGGCATTGGCGCGGCCGAGAAACGCTTCGGGATCGTCCGGGGCCAGCCCGATGGCCTTGTCGAAATCGTTTATCGCCAGGACATTCCGGCCCGTATTGCTGTTGGCGATGCCCCGGTTGACGAAGGCGGTGGCGAGGCCCGGATTGCGCGCCACCGCGCGGCCCAGATCGTCCCGCGCGCGTTCGAATTCCTCCAGCCGGATATAGGCCCTGCCGCGATTGATGTAGGTCGCGGCGACCGCATGGCGCTTCAACTGGCCCGAATCGAACAGCCAGCTGCATGCCTCCACGATCTGTTTGGCTTCGGCGCTTTCATCGGCGCAGCGCGCGGTATAATTCGCCATATCGTCGCCCGATGCCGGCGCGGCGAGGCCCAGCATGGCGAGGATGGCGATGGGCCGCAGGTATCGCATGGCATTCTCCCGGTGCGCCGCGCCCGCGGGCGCGAATTCAGGGTATATTGTGCCATAGCGGCGGGCGATTATGAAATTAAACGCTGGTGACAAGGAGAGACAGGATATGGCGGTCCGCGTGATCATAAAGGGGCGGGTGCAGGGCGTCGGCTACCGGGCCTGGACGGCGCGCGAGGCGCAGTCTCGCGGGCTGGACGGCTGGGTGCGCAACCGCCGCGATGGAACGGTCGAGGCTCTGTTCGCGGGCGGTGCGGACGCGGTGCGGCATATGGTGTCCGCCTGCCGCAACGGGCCGTCCTTCGCGCAGGTGACCGGGCTGGCCGAGCATCCGGCCGAGGACCCGGCAACGCGCGGCTTCCGCACCCTCCCGACGACGGAATGATCCACGGAATGACGCAGTGAGCGCCCGCCCGCCCGAATTCGACGATGCATTTCGCGAACAACTGGCGACACTGTTCGCCTGGCGGCGCGATGTGCGGCGGTTCCGGCCCGCGCCGGTCGATCCGGCGCTGGTCGAATTGCTGCTGGAACAGGCCTGCCTGTCGCCATCGGTCGGCAACAGCCAGCCCTGGCGCTTCGTGCTGGTGACCGACCCGGCGCGGCGCGAAGCGGTGACCGAAAACTTCCGGCGCGAGAATGCGGAGGCCCTGCGCGATTACGACGGCGCGCGGGCGGTGGGATATGCCCGGCTGAAACTGGCAGGACTGGTCGAGGCGCCGGTGCATCTGGCGGTGTTCTGCGACCCGGATACGCAGCGCGGCCACGGGCTCGGCCGCCGCACCATGCCGGAAATGCTGGCCTATTCCACGGTTGCTTCGGTCCAGACCCTGTGGCTGGCGGCGCGGGCGGCGGGGTTGGGTGTCGGCTGGGTGTCCATTCTTGACCCTGCGGACGTGCGCGCGGCGCTGGACGTGCCGGAAGACTGGCGGCTGGTCGCCTATTTGTGCCTCGGCTGGCCGGAGGAGGAACATGAAGACCCGGAACTGGAGCGCGCCGACTGGCAGGCGCGCGGCGGGCTGGCGGATTTTCTAACCCGGCGTTGACCCCGATTCCCCGAAGACAGGGTCGAAGGCGGCCCGCAGCGCCACGTCCAGGTCGGCCATGCTGACCGGCAGGCCGAGATCGACCAGCGAGGTCACGCCCAGCTTTTCGTCGCCGATTCCGCAGGGGACGATGCCGGAAAAATGCGACAGGTCCGGGTCCAGGTTGATCGACACGCCGTGGAAGGTGACCCAGCGGCGGATGCGCACGCCGATGGCGGCGATCTTGTCCTCGCGCCCCGCGCCCCGGTCGACCCAGATGCCGACGCGGCCGTCGCGCCGTTCGCCGACCACATTGAAGGCGGACAGCGCGCCGATCACCCAGTCCTCCAGACTGCAGACATAGCGTCGCACATCGGGGCCGCGCCTGCGCAGGTCCAGCATGACATAGGCGATGCGCTGGCCCGGCCCGTGATAGGTGAACTGCCCGCCGCGCCCGGCCTCGTATACCGGGAAACGGTCCGGCTCCAGCAGGTCCGCGCGCTTCGCGCTGGTACCGGCGGTATAGAGCGGTGGATGCTCCAGCAGCCAGACCAGTTCGCCGGCGTTTCCCTCATGGATCAGGCGGACGCGTTCCTCCATCGCCGCCAGCGCGTCCGGATAGGGGACCGGGGTGTCGCTGATGCGCCATTCCGGGGTCGATGCGCCGGGCGGTATCGCCGCGCTTGCTATGCTATGAACGATTTGGTATTTCCCCTGCGTTCCTGTGGGATGGCAATTTATACCAGTTTCCGTCCCGGGTTAAACATATGCGGTCGTGGCGGAATTGGTAGACGCGCAGCGTTGAGGTCGCTGTGGGAGAAATCCCGTGGAAGTTCGAGT
>JBBDQU010000072.1 GCA_040905865.1 Alphaproteobacteria bacterium | reverse complement strand
TACAAGATATTGAACCCAGGACATTCACTTACACAATATATCTGACACTCTCATCCTCGCCATTGACCACCGCCCGCCCCGCGGCCGGCGCCACCTCGGGGACCCTGCCGACGTCCTGTGGGATCTGTGCATTCACCGCATGGTCAACCGCATCGATCCGGGTGAAGCAGGCCCCCGCCAATTCGACAGGAGGGCTTGCGGCCTTTCAATGCGTGAGGAGGACGGAGTGCGCGGGTCTCTTATTGTAAAAGTAAAACATCGCACAAACGATGAAGACATCGCCGACCATCGGGCCTCCTGTCTGATCAAGAGAAGAAACGGGTGCACCATTTGCAAGCCTGTACAGCACCTGTAGTGGGATCACGCGACAGTATCAGCGGCATACGCGCCACGCTCACCCATCGGTTTGTCGGGTCCCGTAGTCGTGTCGTGACGTGTCTGACGCTCCATCTCGGAATTGATTTCCGCTCCGAGGAGGACAATGAAGGCGCTCAGATACAACCACATGAGAAGGCCAACCACAGCACCAAGCGATCCATAGACCTTGTTGTAGCTTGCAAAATTTGCCACGTAGACAGAGAACGCCGCCGATCCCACAATCCAGAGGAATGTAGCCAGGACGGCGCCCCAGCTTATCCAGGCGATACGGGGATTGGTACGGTGCGGTCCAAAGCAATAAAATATGGCCAGGGCGACCAGAAGCGCCACGACAATAACAGGCCACCGGACAAGCAAAACGATCCATTCACCAATTTCGCCTAACCTGAATATTCCGATTATCGCAGGCACTGCAATGATCGTCGCCAGGGCAGTCGTCGCGATAACCAGAATGATGATCGTAAGGACCAGCGTCACGCCGATCCGGGATAAGATACCTCTCCGTTCCTGCTCGCCATAGGCAATGTTAAGGCCCGCCACCAACGCATTGACACCGGATCGAGTGCCCCAAATCGCCAGAGCAATTGCCACCAGCGAAGCCAGACCGACATTCGTGCCGTTCGTGCTGGCGAGATCAGCCGTCTGCGACCGGATAATCCCGAGCGCATCGGCGGGAAGGACGCCGGACATCAGATTTATATGGCGCGTGACATCCGCTGGTTCGGCGATCAAGCCATAAAGACCGATCAGTGCGGCTATACCGGGGAATAGAGCCAGCATCGCATAGAAGGCAATTCCAGCAGCAATGAGTGGAATATTGTCCTTGCTGATTTCGTCCTTCGCGCGAAGGAGAATTTCCTTCCAGTCTGACCAGGCAAACCGGAAAGGCCGTTCGGTGTAATTGTCCGAGACCGCCTTCCCGTCGTCTCCGCCAGATGGCATCAGGTCTGACTCGTACCCAGGTCCTGTTTCTCCGCTTCTTCCTTTGCGGTCTCTTCCAGCCGTTTCGCGGCATTTCGGGCCGTGTTCCCCGCCCTGTTGGCGAGAGTTTCCCCTTCCGGCGCCGACTCATCGAGTTTTTCCAGCGCCTCGTCAGCCACTACCCGGGCTTCCGCAGCAACCTTCTCACCAACGGCTTTGGTCTTTTCCACTTGTTCGCGCGCCATAGACTGAGCCTGATCTTTCAGGCGGTCGCTATGATGTCCCAACAGTGCGTCTTCACCCTGCGTACGTGGTAACGCACCGGCAATTGCAGCGCCTGCCGCCAAAGCCAATGCACCCAAAACCAGCGGGTTTTCATCCATCGTTTTTTCAAACCCGTTCCTGGCTTTTAGAGTGGTTTCGCTGACTTTATCGGCAACTTTGGACGCCGTTTGAGCGGCATGATCGCCCGCTTCGCCGACCGTCTCCTTCATGCTTCGCGCCTTGCCTTTAACCGTTTCGGCGGTTGCACTGGCAACGTCACTGGTCTTGTCCCTAAGACTTTCGCCACTGTCGTCACCTGAATTTTCCCCGCGACTTGAATCTGCGAAGCGTGGCGAATTTCCATCGCCAAACGTATCTCCGGTCGCAGCGCCGTACGCAGTCGGCCTGGATTCCATTGCAGGCGTCACCCGGGACAACGGACGAGTATCGTCACGACTGACGAAGTCCCGGCTGTTTCCCTGCCGATTTGTGCCGGCAATCAACCACGCAAGTCCGATGCCGGTGAGCAACAACGGCAGAGGATTTCTTTTTACCGTCTCGCCTAAATTCCGACTGATATCGCCGCCATGTTCGGAAATCACGTCGATTATACCGTTCGCTATGCCCTTGACCGAAATTTTAGCCTGCAACGCATCTACCGTGCTTGAGACATGGGCTCGCTGCTGGTCGACTTCGCGCTCCAGTTGCGCGGATGATTTTTCGCCGGGGTCGGTTTCGGATACACTCATCACGATTTCTCCTTTGCCAGTTCAGCGTCCCTTTCGACGGCGCGAACCGTTTTCTGTGGGGATAATTTGCTTGCCTTCAAATCCGTCAGTCCTTTTGTCAGCAGCACGTAAGCGACAATGGCCAATACCGAACCGACGATAAGCGCCGCCCACCCGGGCGCTATCCCCATGTTCTGGATAGCGGCTACAAGGGCCGCCGCAAGGACGTTCAGGGCTACGAGCGCCAGCACGACAGCGCCCACAATCATGCCCAGGGCAACAGCTGCCCGGTTAACCTTTTCACTGACTTCCGCACGAAGGAGCTGGATCTCTTTTTTGAACAAAGTTGTAACTTCATTGATCAGATCACCAATAAGTGCGGGGGCGGATTTTTCGTTTGGACGCTGCATGTCATGCTCCGCTTGTGGTTGCGCCGGCAGATGTCTCCGGCGACGTCGAGGTTGGGGTCGCCGTCTGCCGCGCCGTTGTCGATTCCCGTGCCTGCGGGGTCCCGCTCCCGGTCTGGTCATCACGCGAGGCCTTGGCAAATCTGGAAATGGCAAAGCCGGCAAGCGCGGCGCCGCCGAGGAAAGCCGCCGGATTACGGCGGGCAAATTGCGACAGGCTGTTCGCCAATTCGCCAACGCTCTTTCCTTCCATTTCGTCAGCGATCGATCGCAGTCCGCTAGCGGCTTCCGACAACAGCTGCCGAGGCGTTGAATTTTCGTCCAGGTTGTCCGCGGAATTTTTCAGCGCATCCGCTGTCTGACTGAGCGAACCTGCCAGATGACCCTTTTCTCGCTCGGCCCTGTCTACAAGCGTCGATTTGGCGTTCTCCACCTGTCCCCCAACTTCCTCCCTTATCCTGGAGGCGGCAGTGTCTGCTTGGTTCTGGACGTCGCGGCTTGCCTGGCGGTCTGTTTCGGAACTGCGCTGGTCCGTTTGTCGTCTCTGGCTGGGCTCTTGCATGATTGTCTCCGAAATAGGTGAAATCCAGAACACTATTGATGGCGTGACTACAGCAGTGACAGTATGGCCAAAACGACTACAACCACTCCGATCACCCAGAAAATGTTGTACATGATCGCTCCAACTCTTGTTTCGGCTCCGGTGGGCAGGACCGGTATTGCCGTTTCGATACGTTGATTTTTCGTGGTTAACGATATCGAAGAGACAATGTTCCGGGTTCGGTTTCGGAATCCTGTCCGTAAACGGCGCAGCGGATAAAGCAACGCAATTACAAAGCTTTGACGCTGGTAGGATAGGCGGTACACTGGAAATGCTCCCTATCCTGTTCCCTTTCGAATACGAGACAGATTTCTTCGAGCCTCCTCAAGGCTCCACGGTCAGGCGCCGAACCATCTCGCGGCCCCACTCCCCTCGCCTGACGGCCGGCGCCGCCCTACAATGCGCCGACACTGTCATCACAAATGAAAAAAGGAACCTGGTCATGGGGCATCGTCTGAAAGGAAAAATCGCAATCGTTGTCGGGGCGGGACAGGCGCCGGGGTCTTCGCCGGCCATCGGCAACGGGCGGGCGACCGCGCTGCTGTTCGCGCGCGAAGGCGCCTGCGTAATGGCGGTGGACCGACGGCTGGATTCGGTCCAGGAGACCGTCGCGATGATCGAGGCGGAAGGCGGCGAGGCCGTGGCGCAAGCCGCCGACGTGACCGACGAGGCGTCCATGCAGGCGATGGTGGCCGCGTGCGTTGAAAAATTCGGGCGGATCGACGTGCTGCACAACAATGTCGGCATCAGCGTCGAGGGCGGCGATGCGCCGATTACCGAGATCACCACCGAATCCTTCGACCGCATCGTCGCGGTGAACCTGCGCAGCATCGTCTATGCCTGCAAGCACGCGCTGCCGGTGATGCGGCCACAGGGCAGCGGCGTCATCATCAATATCTCCTCGATGGCGGCGCAGAACACCTATCCCTGGGTCGCCTACAAGGCGACCAAATCGGCAATGGTCGAGATGACCAGGCAGGTCGCGATCCAGAACGCCGGTTACGGCATCCGCGCCAACGTCATCCTGCCGGGGCTGATGGACACGCCGATGGCGGTGGATCGCCGGGCCGAGGCCTTCGCCCGCCCGCGCGAGGAAATCGCGGCGGAACGCGACGCCAAGGTGCCGCTGAAGGGCAGGATGGGCACCGGCTGGGACGTTGCCCATGCGGCCTTGTTCCTGGGCTCCGACGAGGCCGGCTTCATCACCGGCGTGGCGTTGCCGGTCGACGGCGGATCGAGCTGCCGGGTGGGTTAGGGAAAAAGGACATAGCCGGGTGAGCGGCTTTAACGATACTCACCCGGCCTCCTCCCCGCTCACTCCGCCGCCGCTTGCGCGCGCTGGAATTTCGGCATCACGTCGCGGCCGAAATGGTCGATCTGTTCCAGCATCACGTCCAGCGGCGTGCCCATCGCGGACTGTGCGTTGACCGCTTCCAGCCCGGGGAATTTCCGCTCGACCTCCTGCAGGAATTCGACGAAGCCCTCCGCCGGGCCGCAATACCATGACCCCCGGTCGCAGGCCTCCTCCAGCGTCGGAATACCCGAATTGCGGATCCCGCCGCGGCGGCCGATGGCCTCCACCTGTTCCGGCTTCAGCGGACCGAGGAAGCCCAGCGGACCGAACATCTTGGCATGTTCTTCGTAATACGGCGTCGCTTCCCGGATCGCCTGCTCGCGCGTCGGGGCGATGTGATAGGAAATGCCAAGGCAGAGGTTCTCGCCCGGCTTCGTCTTGATGCCGGCGCGTTCATGGGCGCGCTGGAAGGCGTGGATATTGCCTTCCGCCATCAGCGCCGAACCGCCGCCGACGATCCCCTTGATGCCGTGTTTCACCATGAAGTCCAGCCCGCGGTCGCCCGCGCTGACCACCGGCTGCCAGCATTCCACCGGCAGGGTGCGCGGCCGCGGCACCAGGGTCAGGTCCTTCAGGTCGTAGCCGCGATACGGCACCGCCGGCGGCAGCGTGTAGAATTTTCCCTTGTGCGAAAAGCGCTCGTTGTTGAACGCCTTGAACAGAATATCGACCTGTTCCTCGAACATGTCCCTGTTGGCTTCCGCGTCGATCAGGTGGCCGCCCAGGGTTTCCACCTCGCGCGTGTGATAGCCGCGCCCGACGCCAAAGATGACCCGCCCCTTCGTCAGCCAGTCGGCGGTTGCGTAATCCTCCGCCAGGCGCAGCGGGTGCCACATCGGCGCGATGTTGAAGCCGCAGCCGATGCGCAGCTTCTTCGTCACATGCGCCAGATGCACGCCCAGCATCAGGACATTGGGGACACATTCGTAGCCTTCATGCTGGAAATGGTGTTCGGCGAACCACAGCGCGTCATAGCCCCAATCGTCCATGCGCTTCGCCATCGCCTCGGACTTGTCGAAGACCCCGGCCAGTTGTTCATTGGTGTAGCGCCGGTCATTCGCCGGCGTCGCGTCCTGCCCCATATCGCCGAGGTCGATATGGCCGGCAAAGAGCGATGAAAAGCGCTTGATCATGTCCGTTCCTCCCGATTGCTCAAATTGATGGTAGCGCGGCTTTCGCGTCGCGCGCAAATGGGCGCGGCGGCGGCAGGAAGTGGTGAAAATGATTCGTGCGATGACATTACGATAATTTCCTCCTATAATGGAGCATAGGAGGAAATTTTTATGCCACTGAATATCAAGGATGCCGAAACGCATGATCTCGCCCGACGCCTTGCGAAACTGACCGGCGAGTCCCTTACCAGGGCGGTCAAACACGCCATCGCTGAAAAGCTGGCCCAGGTGGAAAAGAACCGGAACCGGGATACCCTTGCCGACGCGTTGGACCGTATCGCCCTGCACTGCGCGAGCCTGCCAAAACGCGATAACCGGAGCGCCGACGACATTATCGGATATGACGAGAGCGGCTTGCCCGGATGATTGTCATCGATACATCGGCCCTTATCGCCATCATGACCGACCAACCGGAACGACGCGATTTCAACGAACAGATCGAGGCCGCGACAGCCGTCTCGATCAGCGCCGCGAGCCTGCTGGAAACCCGTATTGTGCTATTCGCCCGGTCCGGGGAAAGCGCAGTTCTGGCGCTGGATGCTTTCCTGCTGAAAAGTGGCATGACGGTGGAAGAAGTCTCCCCCCGGATCGCGGATATCGCGTTTGACGCCTATCGCCGTTTCGGAAAGGGTACGGGGCATAGTGCGGCACTGTATTACGGCGACTGCTTTTCATACGCACTGGCAAGACATCTCGACGCGCCATTACTGTTCAAGGGCGACGATTTTTCACTGACTGATATCCGGTCGGCAATGGACGATTAAAGGCCGCCCCTACCCCGCCAGCTTCTTGCGCAGCAGTTCATTGACCATCTGCGGGTTCGCCTTGCCGCCGCTGGCCTTCATGATCTGGCCCATGAACCAGCCGATAAGCTTCTGGTTGCCGCCGCGATATTCCGCCACGCTGTCCGGATTATCGGCCATCACCCTGTCGACCGCCGCTTCCAGCGCTCCGGTGTCTGAAACCTGCCGCAGGCCCTTTTCATCGACGATGGTTGCAGCGTCCCTGCCCGTTGCGAACATGTCGTTGAGCACGTCCTTGGCGATGTTGTTCGAAATGGTCTTGTCCGCGATCAGGTCGAGCAGCCCGCCGAGCGACTCGGCCTTCACCGGCGACTCCGCCAGAGCCAATCCCGCCCGGTTCAACTGCCCCATCAGTTCCGAGGTCACCCAGTTCGCCGCCTGTTTCGCATCGCGCCCGGCGGCGACGGTTTCGAAATAGGCCGCCGTTTCGCGCTCCGCGACCAGCACGCCGGCGTCATAGGGCGACAACCCCAGTTCGTCGATGAAGCGGCGCTTCTTGGCGTCTGGCAGTTCCGGCAGGTCGGCCTTCAGCGCATCCACATAGGCCTGCTCCACGTCCAGCGGCAGCAGGTCCGGGTCCGGGAAATAACGGTAGTCATGCGCGTCCTCCTTGGAGCGCATCGAGCGCGTCTCGCCCGTATCGGCATCGTACAGCCGGGTTTCCTGGTCCACCGCGCCGCCATCCTCGATCAGTTCCACCTGGCGCGCGGCTTCGTAGTCGATCGCCTGGCGCATGAAGCGGATCGAGTTCAGGTTCTTGATCTCGCAGCGCATGCCCAGTTTTTCGCCCGGCCGGCGGACCGAGACATTGGCGTCGCAGCGCAGCGAGCCTTCCTGCATGTTACCGTCGCAACTGCCCACATAGCGCAGGATCGCCCGCAGCTTGGTCACATAGGCCGCGGCTTCTTCCGCCGAGCGCATGTCCGGCTTCGACACGATTTCCATCAGCGCCACGCCGGAGCGATTCAGGTCGATATGGGATTTCCCCGGGCGCTGGTCGTGCATGGACTTGCCCGCATCCTGCTCCAGGTGCAGCCGTTCGATGCCGACGGCTTTCGTTGCGCCGTCCGGCAGATCGATTGCAATCTCGCCTTCGCCGACAATGGGCAGTTCATACTGCGAAATCTGGTAACCCTGCGGCATGTCCGGGTAAAAGAAATTCTTGCGCGCGAAGATCGAGTGCCGATTGATCCGCGCGTTCAGCGCCAGCCCCGTGCGCACCGCCTGCCGCACGGCTTCCGCGTTCAGCACCGGCAGCATGCCCGGCATGCCCGCATCGACCAGCGAGACCTGTTCGTTCGGGTCCGCGCCGAAGGCGGTCGACGCGCCGGAAAACAGCTTCGCCTTCGCCACGATCTGGGCATGGACCTCCAGCCCGATAACGATTTCCCAGTCGCCTGTGCGGCCTTTCAGCAGTTCCGCCATGTCAGCCTCCCCACCCGGTCAGGTCCGGTCTTGCATCGAACCCGGCGGCCTGCTCCAGCACATGGGCCGCGCGGAAAACCGTTTCCTCGTCGAAGGGGCGGCCGATCAGTTGCAGGCCCAGCGGCAACCCGTCCGCCGACAACCCGGCCGGCACGGAAATTCCCGGCAGCCCGGCCAGCGAAGCGGGCACGGTGAACACATCGTTCAGATACATGGCGATCGGATCGTCCATCTTGTCGCCCTGCGCGAAAGCGGCGCTCGGCGTCGTCGGAGTCAGGATCGCATCGACCTTTTGCCAGGCATCGCGGAAATCATCCGCGATCCGCGTGCGCACCTTCTGCGCCTTCAGGTAATAGGCGTCGTAATAGCCCGCCGACAGCACATAGGTGCCGATCAGGATACGGCGTTTCACTTCCGCGCCGAAGCCCGCGCCGCGCGTGTTTTCATACATTTCCTGGATGCTGTCGCCATCGACCCGCAGCCCGTAGCGCACCCCGTCATAGCGCGCCAGATTGGACGACGCCTCGGCGGGCGCCACGATATAATAGGTCGGCAGCGCGTATTTCGTATGCGGCAGGGAGATATCGACGATCTCCGCCCCCGCCAGGCGCATCCAGTCGATCCCGGTCCGCCACAGCGCCTCGATTTCCGCCGGCATGCCGTCCATGACGTATTCCCCGGGGATGCCGATGCGCAGGCCCCGGATGTCGCCGGTCAGCGCCGCCTCGAAATCCGGTACGTCGCGCTTCATGGATGTCGAATCCTTCGGGTCATGGCCCGCCATCGCGCCCAGCATGATCGCCGAATCCCGCACCGTACGGGTCATCGGTCCCGCCTGGTCCAGCGACGAGGCGAAGGCGATGATGCCCCAGCGCGAACAGCGGCCATAGGTCGGCTTCATGCCGACGACGCCGGTAAACGCGCCCGGCTGGCGGATCGAGCCGCCGGTATCCGTACCGGTCGCGCCCAGCGCCGCGCGGGCCGCGACCACCGCCGCCGAGCCGCCGGACGAACCGCCGGGCACCAGCACCGCGTCATCGCCCTTGCGCTTCCACGGATTGGCGACCGGGCCGAAATGGCTGGTCATGTTGGACGACCCCATGGCGAATTCGTCCATGTTGGTCTTGCCCAGCATCACCGCGCCGGCATTCCACAGGTTTCGGGTCACGGTCGATTCATAGGGCGGCACGAAGCCTTCGAGGATATGGCTGCCGGCAGTCGCCTGCACGCCCTTCGTGCAGAACAGGTCCTTGATGGCGACCGGGATGCCTTCCATTGATCCGGCCTGCCCCTTCGCCCGCCGCGCATCGCTGGCCGCCGCCATGGCGCGCGCCTGCTCCGGCGTCTCCACGATATAGGCGTTCAGGCCCCGCATGGCCTCGGTCGCACCGATAAAGGCGTCGGTCAGTTCCACTGCGGTGAAATCGCCCGCAGCCAGGCCGTCGCGGGCCTGCGCCAGCGTCAGGTTGCGCAGGTCGGCCATTATTCGACCACCCGCGGGACAACGAAGAAGCCGTTGTCCCGCTCCGGCGCATTGGCGAGGATATCCTCGGCAATGCCGCCATCGTCGACCACGTCTTCGCGTTCCGCATGCGTCGTCGCCACCACCGAGGTCATCGGCGCCACACCGTCGGTATCGACCTCGTCGAGCTGCTCGACCCAGCCCAGGATATTATTCAGTTCGCCCGCCAGCGAATCGAGATCCTCTTCAGGGGTTTTGACGCGCGCCAGATGGGCGATCGCGCGCACGTTGTCGCGGTCGAGCGGCATGGTTTTTCTCCTTTCGTGGCGGCGCGGAACCTATCACCGGGACCGGATTGCGACAAGTATCGGGACGCCCCGTCAGCCGGTGTGCATAATGGACCCATGGGTATTTGTACATTGGAAGAATTGCCGTCGATGCTGGCGCCGGGGACGCGGCTGCTGGGGCTCGACCTGGGGTCGAAGACCATCGGCCTCGCGATCGCCGATCCCGGCCTGCAGGTCGCCAGCCCGGTCGACACGATCCGCCGCACCAAATTTACCCAGGACGCGATCATCCTGGAAGGCATCGTGGCCGGGCGTAGGGTCGGCGGGCTGGTCATCGGGCTGCCGATCAACATGGATGGCAGCGAGGGCGGCCGCTGCCAGTCGACCCGGCAGTTCGCCGCCAACCTGATCGCCCGAGGCTTTGCCCTGCCCATCGCCTTCTGGGACGAGCGCCTGTCCAGCGCCGCGGTCGAACGGTTCCTGATCGACGAGGTGGATATGCGGCGTAACAAGCGCGCGCTGGTGATCGACAAAATGGCGGCGGCCTATATCCTGCAGGGTGCGCTGGACCGGCTGGCGAGGATAAGGCGCGACCGGGAGCAGGCCTCATGACACCGGAGGATATCGACCAGGCCGCCGGCATGCTGGCGGCGTCACGACGTCTGGGCGGGCGCTTCAACCGGTTCCCGGAAGAGTGCCGTCCCCGCAGCGTCGCAGACGGCTATGCAATCCAGCATGTCCTGCACGGACTGTTGGGGCCGGTCGCGGGATACAAGATCGGCTGCACCACGCCGGTGATGCAGAAATATCTCGGCATCGACCATCCCTGCGCTGGCGGCATCTTCGCGGACAGTATTCATCCGTCGCCCGCCGCGCTGAAGCACCGCAGTTATCGCCGCGTCGGTGTCGAATGCGAAATCGCGGTGCGGATGGACCGGGACCTGACCGAAGGTCCCTTCACCCGGGACAGCGTCGCGGCGGCGGTCGGCGAATGCATGGCCGCCATCGAACTCGTCGATGACCGTTATCTGGACTACACCCAGATGGACGCCCCCAGCCTGATCGCCGATGACTTTTTCAGCGCGGGCTGCGTGCTGGGCCCGGCGTGCCGGGACTGGCGGTCCCTCGACCTCGCGGCCTGCGCCGCCTTCATGACCGTCAATGGCAGGGATGCCGGCCGCGGCACCGGCGCAATGGTCCTGGGCCATCCGCTGGAAGCGCTGGTCTGGCTCGCCGGCGCCCTCGCCGAACAGGGCCGGTCGCTGAAGGCGGGTGACATCGTCATGACCGGCAGCATGGTCGAAACCCGCTGGCTGGAAGCGGGCGACTGGGTGGACGTCACCATCGAAGGGCTGGGCGTCGCGGCGGTATCCTTTACGTGAGGCTCGCCGCCGCCATTGCAGGTTTTCGATAAATTCGGTCATGACGTCAACCGGATCGCGCATACAAACCACGTCACAGGCGACACGGGCATCGAATCGCGGACCGAGGATTGGGTCCCTAAGTCGCCGAATGCGAAGCTTATGAGCGGAACCGGGAATACGAGTGAAGAACGGCAATATCGCCCTGCCCGGACTCGACGACGCCGCTCCCCGCTGTCCCCCGCGCCGGCCCGGTCCGGCGGATGCGAATAATTCAGGCAAATTTCATCGGTGCGCTTGCGGCATCCGGCTCGGCACCGGTATATTACCGCTTTAATGACCCTCGCCCAGACAGCGCCCGATACAGCGCTTTATCGATTTCCGCACCGGCACATGCTCGGTATCGAAGGGCTCACTATCGAAGAAATCACGATGCTGCTCGACTTGGCCGACGCCTATGTCGACCAGAACCGCAAGCATGACAAGAAATCCGACGTGCTGCGCGGGCGTACCGTGATCAACCTGTTCTTCGAAAACTCGACCCGCACCCAGGCCTCCTTCGAACTGGCCGGCAAGCGGCTGGGCGGCGATATCATGAACATGTCTGTCTCGACCAGTTCGATCAAGAAGGGCGAGACGATGATCGACACGGCGATGACGCTGAACGCGATGCATCCCGACGTTCTGGTCGTGCGCCATCCCGATGCGGGCGCGGTCAAGCTGCTGTCGGAGAAAGTTACCGGCGCGGTCATCAACGCGGGCGACGGCCGGCACGAACACCCGACCCAGGCGCTGCTGGACGCGCTGACGATCCGGCGCCGGCGCGGACGGCTGGACGACATGACGGTGGCGATCTGCGGCGACGTACTGCACAGCCGCGTCGCGCGATCCAACATCCACCTCCTGACCACGATGGGCGCGCGGGTCCGTGTCGTCGCGCCCCGCACGCTGCTGCCGTCGGGAATCGAACGCTTCGGCGTCGATGTCTTCCACGACATGCGGGCCGGGTTGACAGACTGCGATATCGTCATGATGCTGCGGCTGCAGACCGAGCGGATGCGCGGCACCTTCGTGCCCTCGATCCGCGAATATTTCCATTTCTTCGGCCTCGACCATGAGAAACTGTCCTATGCCCGGCCGGACGCCTTCGTCATGCATCCCGGCCCGATGAACCGGGGCGTGGAAATCGATTCCGACATCGCCGACGACATCAACCGGTCGGTCATCCGCGACCAGGTGGAAATGGGTGTCGCGGTGCGCATGGCGTGCCTCGACCTGCTCACCCGCGACGTCTCCCCGAACTAGCCGCAAGTCATGACCAAACGCACCGCCTTCGTAAACGCCCGGCTGCTTGACCCGACCAGCGGCCTGGATATCCGGGGCGACCTCCTGGCCGAAAACGGCAAGATCGCCGATTTCGGCCCGGACCTGTTCCGCGACGGCGTGCCGGATGTCGAACAGCTGGTCGAATGCGACGGGCTATGCCTCGCGCCGGGCCTGATCGACATGCGCGTCCAGGTGCGCGAACCGGGCGCGGAGCACAAGGAAACCATTGAATCGGCCAGCCATGCCGCGGCATCCGGCGGGATCACCGCCATGGTCTGCCTGCCGAACACGGACCCGGTCATCGACGATATCTCGGTGGTGGAATTCGTCGCCCGGCGCGCCCGCGAGATCAAGATGGTCAAGCTGTACTGCTATGCGGCGCTGACCCGGCGCATGGAAGGCCATGAAATCACCGAAATGGGGCTGCTGGCCGGTTCCGGCGCGCTCGCCTTTACCGACGGTATCCGGGCGGTGTCCGATCCGCTGGTGCTGCGCCGCGCGCTCAGTTACGCGCGCACTTTCGGATTGCTGGTCATCCAGCACCCGGAAGACGAAGCCATGATCGACGGCGGCGTCATGAACGAGGGCGAACTGGCCTCCCGGCTGGGTCTGGCGGGAATTCCCGCCATCGCGGAAGTCATGATGGTCGAACGGGACCTGCGCATCCTGTCGCTGACCGGCGGCCGCTACCATGCGGCGCACCTGTCCACCGCGGCGGCGATCAACGCGGTGCGCCGGGCCAAGTTCGACGGGCTCGAGGTAACCTGCGACACCGCGCCGCATTATTTCGCGCTGAACGAAAACGCCGTCGGCGACTACCGCACCTTCGCCAAGGTATCGCCGCCGCTGCGCAGCGAGGCCGACCGTCAGGCCGTCGTCGAAGGGCTGCGGGACGGCACGATCGACGCCATCGCCAGCGACCATGCGCCGCATGACCAGGATTCCAAGCGCCTGCCCTTCGCGCAGGCCGAACACGGCATTATCGGCCTCGAAACCCTGCTGCCGCTGACCCTGGAACTGTATCACAACGGCCACATGACCCTGCTTGAGGCGCTGAGGAAGGTCACCGCCGCGCCGGCGTCGCTGCTGCGTCTGCCCAGCGGCCGGCTGAACCGTGGCGCACCCGCCGACCTGCTGCTGTTCGATCCTGACCGCCCCTGGAAAATCGACGAGGAAAAATTCCGCAGCAAATCCAAGAACTCGCCCTTCCACGACCGGCCCGTGCAGGGCGTGGCCGTGCGCACCTTCGTCGAGGGCCGAACTATCTTCTCCGTGGCCTAGCCGCCCCATGCTCGAAACACTGGCCCGCCCTGAAACCGCATTCGCCATCCTGCTGGGCTACCTGCTCGGGTCGATTCCCTTTGGCCTCGTACTGACGCGGCTGGCCGGGCTTGGCGATATCCGCAAGGTGGGGTCCGGCAATATCGGCGCAACCAATGTCCTGCGAACGGGCAACAAGCCGCTGGCGCTGGCGACGCTGCTGCTGGACGGCGGCAAGGGTGCCGCCGCCGCGTTGATCGCCATGGCCGTCGCGCCGGAACTGGCGCCCTGGGCCGCACTGGCGGCGGTGCTGGGGCACCTGTTCCCGGTCTGGCTGAGGTTCAACGGCGGCAAGGGCGTCGCGACGACGCTGGGCGCCTATTTCGCCCTGTCCTGGCCGGTCGGGCTCGCAGCCGGGCTCACCTGGCTCGCCGTCGCGCTCATACTGCGGTTTTCATCGCTTGCCGGTATCGTCTGCGTCGGCATGGCGCCGGTCTATGCCTGGTTCATTGCCGGGCCGGACGTCGCGGCGGTGGCCGCCACCCTCGCGGTGCTGGTCATCTACCGCCACAAGACCAACATCCAGCGCCTGCTGCGCGGCGAGGAACCGCGTATCGGCAAGAAGAAACTGGAGCGATAAAACGTCAGCCAATACCGTT
Source organism: Alphaproteobacteria bacterium (assembly GCA_040905865.1). Classification (NCBI taxonomy): domain Bacteria; kingdom Pseudomonadati; phylum Pseudomonadota; class Alphaproteobacteria; species Alphaproteobacteria bacterium. The sequence goes on along the minus strand of JBBDQU010000072.1, from coordinate 64,804 downwards.
CCGGTTACGGGCTGAATTTTTTCATTACCAACTGTCCGTGTTGTCGAACGCCTAAATTAGTCGACATTGTGAATGTCTTCAGCAGGTCGCTATACGTACAAGCTCGGAATTCTACTTCGGCGCCGGCTACATCGTCAGCAAATTGCCGAATTTCTTCGGAATGAACGTTCTTCACCTGGGCATGGACTGTTCGCCCATCAGGCCAATTATTCGGTTCCGCGTGGAGATAGACCAGAACCGCTGCCTTATTATCCCTGCCCGCCTGGGTACGGAGGCCAAAGGCGTGTTTTACGAGTTGTACAGCATCCAGATGATTCGGTTTCAACGACCCGTCGTTTAGACGGTCCCGCACCCGTTCATACTGAACCATCCGATCGCCCCAGACCGGGCGCCAATAGGCATCGGAAAGAGTGCCTGAACTCTTTCCTCTAAAAGGCTCGTAGCGTTTGGATTCTATGCCAATTATATGAGTCGCCGTTTCCACATAAGCGTCTAGCCATGGATGGCGGCCACCCCGCCAAGGAAACCTGACAGAGAACTCAATGTGTACTGCCTTCGCCGGCCAACCAAAATTCTCCGTTCCGGGCATTGCCGGAAGTTCCAAAGGTCTTTCGAGGAAATAACCAAACGTGTTTACCGCCAGTGCGGCAGACGAAGCTGGGCTGGTAAATTTACCACTGCCTATCTCGTCGCCGGGCGATTTCCTTAGCGCGGCGATAACCTTGTCTACAGGCAGGTTGGGAAGCAAGAACTCAGCAATCATCCCGTTAAAGTAGCACTTCGATCAAATGATTACGACGCACTAAAATTGCCGACGAAAACTGTATTCGATTACCAACCGCTTTCAATCGCTGTCGGCGTCAAGCCTTAATCAATCGCCGGCGGCTTCGCGCAGACCTGGTCATAGGCGTAGCGCGCGTTCAGCAGGCCGTTATATTCAAAGATATCCATCGCGGCTTCATAGGCCTGCTGCGTGATCTCCGTATGCGGCGTCCAGCAACCGAGCTTCTGGTAGGTGGCGATGCAATCGGCGAGGACGTTTTCGTCGATATCGGGGAAATACGGCATTTCCGCCTTCGCGATCGCCGCCGCAGGTTCCTCAATCATGTATTTCCGGGTCTTCGTGTAGGCCCGCATAAAGGCCTTCGCCATATCGCTCTTTAGCCAATCTGGGGTCGCCGCAAGGCTCGAAAAACCGCAGGGTCCGATCTGCGTGCCGACCTGGGCCACGATATGACCGACGCCGTCGGCCTCAAGCTGTTGCGGAAACGGGCCCTGCTGCTGGACATACTGTCCCTGCCCCTCTCGGAACGCCTTGTCGATGGCGGCGGCGCCGCCGGGATTGATTGCCCTGATCTTGCCGTAGTCGATACCCGCCTTGTGGCAGGCGTACTTGAACATGGCGAGCGGCTGGCCACCGCCGAACAGCACGACCTCCGCTCCTTCCAGCCTGTCCCAGGTGAAATCCGGCTCGGCCTCACGGCCGGTCAGGAAGAATCCGTCCATTTCATTGACCTGGGCGAAATGCACCGTGGCCGGTGTCTCGCCCCTGTTCAGCGAGGTGAATCCCTGGCTGAGCGCCGACTGCGCCACATGCGCGGTGCCGTTCTCCAGCGCGGTCAGCGCGGATTCACCCGGGGCCGCGACCGACCATTCCGGGTCCAGCCCCTCGGCCTTGAGGAACCCGCCTGACATGGTCGAAATCAGCGGCGAATAGAATGCTGAAAACAGGGTGAACTGGATGTTGATCTTTTCCATGGCCGTCTCTCCCGGTTGCCTGTTGCTATACCTCTGAAAGATAACCGTTCGCGCCCAGGTATTCCATGATCCGGTCGGCCGCCTGCTCTGCAGAGACATTCGCGCTGTCGATAGTGATTTCGGGGTCTTCCGGCGCTTCGTAAGGCGAATCGAAACCGGTGAAATTCTTGATCTCCCCCGCCATCGCCTTCTTGTACAGCCCCTTCGGGTCGCGGCTGGCGCAAAGTTCCAGCGAGGCGTCGACGAACACCTCGACGAATTCACCCGGTTCCAGCAAGGCGCGGACCATCTGCCGCTCCGCCCGGAAGGGCGAGATGAACGAAACGATGGATATCAGCCCCGCTTCGGCCATCAGCTTGGAGGTTTCTCCGATCCGGCGGATGTTCTCCACCCGGTCCGTATCGGTGAAACCCAGGTCCCGGTTCAGCCCGTGGCGGACATTGTCACCGTCCAGAATGACCGTATGGTTGTTCCGCAGGTAGAGACGCTGCTCGACCAGGTTTGCGATGGTCGATTTGCCGGAACCGGACAGACCCGTGAACCACAACACGGCGGGCTTCTGGTGCTTGAGGCGGGATCGCGCATTCTTGTCGATAATCTGGGCCTGCCAGTGGATATTCTCCGCCCGGCGCAGCCCGTGGTCGATCATCCCCATGGCCACCGTGCCGTTGGTCATCCGGTCGATCAGCACGAACGACCCCAGCAACTGATTTGCGGCGAAGCTGTCGAATGCAATCGGCGCGTCGAGCGACAGGTTGCAGACCCCCACTTCGTTGATGTCCAGCGTGCGGCCGGCTTCCTCCGCCAGCGTATTCACATTGACCTTGTGCTTCAGCGCGGTGACCGATGCGGAAACCGTCCGGTTGGCGGTCTTCAGCAGATAGGGGCGGCTCGGCAGCATCGGTTCGTCCGCCATCCACAGAACATGGGCCATGAACTGGTCGGTCACCTCCGGCCGGCGCTGCGGCGCGGCGAGCACGTCGCCCCGCGAGATATCGATTTCATCTTCCAGAACGAGCGTCACCGCCTGCCCCGCCTCGGCGCGATCCAGATCGCCGTCATAGGTCACGATCCGCGCAACCCGGCTGGTCCGCGCGGACGGCAGGGCGACGATCTCGTCCCCCACCGCGATCACCCCGCCAGCGATGGTGCCGGAAAAGCCGCGGAAATCGAGATTCGGGCGGTTGACCCACTGCACGGGAAACGAAAACGGCTTTTCCAGATCCTCGCCCGCGACTTCCACTGATTCAAGACACGTCAGCAGGCTGGGGCCGCGATACCACGGCATGGCCGCGCTGGGCTCCATGACATTGTCGCCCTTCAGGGCGGAGATCGGAATGCAGGCGATATTGTCCAGCCCGATGCTATGGGCGAACGCCTTGTAATCCGCAGCAATCCTGTCGAATACCGACTGGCTGTACTCCACCAGGTCCATCTTGTTTACGGCGAGGATGATGTTCGGCACCTTCAGCAGGGACACGATATAGCTGTGCCGCCGGGTCTGCGTCAGAATTCCCTTGCGCGCATCGATCAGGATGACCGCCAGTTCCGCCGTTGAGGCGCCCGTAGCCATGTTGCGCGTATACTGTTCATGTCCCGGTGTGTCGGCGACGATGAATTTGCGCTTTTCGGTATTGAAATAGCGATAGGCGACGTCGATCGTGATGCCCTGTTCGCGCTCCGCCGCCAGCCCGTCCACCAGCAGCGCGAAATCGATGTCGTCCCCCTGGGTGCCGACTTTCCTGCTGTCGTCGACCAGGCTTTCCATCTGGTCTTCGAGGATCAGCTTCGAATCGTACAGCAGCCGCCCGATCAGCGTGCTCTTGCCGTCATCGACGCTGCCGCAGGTGATGAAGCGCAGCAGGGTCATTTCCGCCGGCGCCAAAAGGTCTGCAGCGGCCTGTGCCGCAAGGGGTTGCGTCACCATCAGAAATACCCTTCCTGTTTTTTCTTTTCCATGGAGGCCGCGCCATCCCTGTCTATGACCCGTCCCTGGCGTTCTGAGGTGCGCGACACCAGCATTTCATTGATGATATCGGGCAGCGTTTCCGCGTCCGATTCGATGGCGCCCGTCAGCGGATAGCAGCCCAGCGTACGGAACCGCACCTTCTTCATCTGCGGCATCTCGCCGGGCGCCAGCGGCATGCGGTCGTCATCGACCATGATCAGCGCGCCGTCGCGTTCCACGACCGGGCGCTCCTTCGCAAAATACAACGGCACGATCGGGATGTTCTCCTCGTGGATATATTGCCAGATATCGAGTTCCGTCCAGTTGGACAGCGGAAACACGCGGATGCTCTCGCCTTTATGTATCCGGCAATTGTACAATGACCACATCTCCGGCCGCTGGCTTTTCGGATCCCAGCGGTGGTTTTTGCTGCGGAATGAAAATATCCGTTCCTTGGACCGGCTCTTTTCCTCGTCACGCCGCGCACCGCCGAAAGCCGCGTCGAACCCGAATTTTTCCAGCGCCTGCTTCAGGCCCTGCGTTTTCATCACATCGGTATGGACTGCGGAACCGTGAGTGAACGGACCGACACCCTGTCGTATCCCGTCCTGGTTGATATGGACGATCAGCTCCAGGCCAAATTCCGCGACCATTCGGTCGCGGAACTCGATCATCTCCCGGAACTTCCAGGTGGTATCCACATGCATCAGCGGAAATGGCGGCTTAGACGGATAGAATGCCTTCATCGCCAGCCGCAGCATGACGGCGCTATCCTTGCCGACCGAATACAGCATGACCGGGTTTTCGCATTCGGCAGCAACCTCTCGCATGATGTGGATGCTTTCCGCCTCCAGATTTTTCAGATGGGACAGGGACATACGCTGGTCAATTCCTCGATTGTGGTTTTACGTGAATCAGCCGTCGCCGATCACGCCTCTCGCGCGGACAGGATACGATAAAACGATAGCAGATTTTCTATTCGTCATCATCCATACGGCTCAGGGACTGTCACAACAGATATATGCGATTCTCGCAGGGGCAGGTGAATGCCGCATTCCGTTCTCGCGCTGCCTGCCCAGCGACCGGATCGGGGGGCGCCCTGTGGCGCCACACGCGTCGTGCAGGGCAGGCACCCTATGGACGCAAACCCGTCTGCGACCAGCGGATGCGGCGGCAGGCCATGCTTCGCACGGTAGGCCTCTATCATTGCCGGATTCCAGTCAGCCATGGCGTTTATCTTGGTCCGGCCATCCGCCATCTCGCGCAGCGGCAGCATTGAGCGCGCGCCGCCGTGGTGACGCTTCCGACCGGAAATCCAGGCATCGGCGCCCTTCAGCGCCCGCTGCAACGGCTCGACCTTCCGGAAATAGCAGCAGGCATCCGGGCGGGACATCCACAGCGTACCATCCCTGTCTTCCCGCTTTTCCGTTTCCGGTAATGGCCGGACTGTGCGGACATCCGTCAGCCCGAGCAGCGCCGTCAACTCGTCCCGGTAACGCAGGGTTTCGCCAAAAACCCTGCCGGTATCGAGGAAAATAACCGGCAGGTCCGGATTGATGCGCGCGACCCGGTGCAGGAGGATAGCGGCTTCCGCGCCGAACGATGACACGAGGACGATTCGGCCGGTGAACTCGACTTCGATGGCAGCCCGTAGCGGATCCCCGCTTCCATTCCCATTTAGGAAGTCTTTATAACTATTTATTTTTTCGATCATTTTAAGCCACCTCAAGCTACGGCAATTACGTGGCGGCATTTATTACATACATATAATGTTAAAACAATATTTTTACACTTTTTTTATGTTTTATTCATCTTTCCGCATATGAATTACGTACCATTACGCGTATTTATTATTTTTATTCTTCCTGGTTGACGAGCGCGCATGTTCTGCGACACCTTGAGACATGAACAATACCGTCGCCCTCGCGCAACAGGACCGGATCGATCGGTTGCGGCTGATCCGGTCGGAAAATATCGGTCCGGTCACCTATCGGCAACTGATTGCCCGCTTTGAAACGGCGACGCGGGCCCTGGACGCACTGCCGGACCTGGCCCGCCGCGGCGGCCGCAAACGGTCCCTGAGAATTGCACCCGCATCGGACGCCGAACGTGAAATGGAGGCTATCGCGGCACTGGGCGGTCGGCACATTTTTCTCGGCACGCCGGAATACCCCCTTCCCCTGGCGAATATTCCGGACGCCCCGCCGACGCTCACCCTGCTGGGACGAAGCGAAATTCTGGCAAAAACCACGATCGGGATTGTCGGCGCCCGCAACGCCTCCACCAATGGCCGCCGGTTTGCCCAGGGACTGGCCCGGAAACTCGCGGAAGCCGGCATCGTCATTGCCTCGGGCCTGGCGCGCGGGATCGATGCGGCGGCGCATGACGGCGCCCTGGCCGGCGACACCATTGCGATCCTCGCCGGCGGCGCGGATATCGTTTACCCGGCGGAGAACCGCTCCCTGTATGAAGCCATACGGGATAACGGCGCGATCGTGTCGGAAATGCCGCCGGGCACCGAACCCATGGCGCGCCATTTTCCGAGCCGTAACCGGATCATTTCCGGGCTCTCCACGGGCGTTGTCGTTGTCGAGGCCGCACTGCGGTCCGGCTCGCTGATCACCGCACGGCTGGCGGGCGAACAGGGGCGCGACGTATTCGCGGTTCCCGGCTTTCCGCTGGATCCTCGCGCGAAGGGTACCAACGACCTGATCCGCAATGGCGCGATTCTGCTGGAAAGCGCCGAGGATATCCTGGAGACCCTGCAACGGTCGGCCGGCTCGACACTCCGCGAACCGCCGGCCTCCGAATACCAGCGCGCGGTCCGGGCGGACGGATGCCGCGACGATAACCCGGACGAGCGACAGGCAATTATCGACTGCCTCGGTCATGCTCCGGTCGCCGTCGATGCGGTCGTGCGGGACAGCCGCCAGCGACCCGCTACCGTTTGGACAATCCTGCTGGAACTGGAGATCGCCGGCCGTCTGGAACGCCTGCCCGGCAACCGTGTCGCGCTCATCGAACCTTGAAACCCCAAAACCTCGGCCTAATTTGTGGTGGCTCACGGGCAAGCGATTGGACCCGATGCATTTCGCCATCACGCGTTCGAAGTTTTCCGACAATGGTGGATTACCTTGATTTTCACAGCTTTCGCCTATAACCACACGAATTCCTGGGGTGTATTGACCCGAACAGGTCATGATGCGAAGTGTGACCGACGGCACATCTATTGCGGTGTCTGAGGCCGCATACAGTTTTGGTTAACCTGAACCTTCCACAAGAATTACAGTTCGGTTGTAAGTATGAATGTCGTTGTCGTTGAGTCGCCGTCCAAGGCGAAAACCATCAACAGGTATCTTGGGTCGGATTTCCGGGTGCTGGCCAGCTATGGCCATGTTCGGGACCTGCCGCCTAAGGATGGTTCGGTTTTGCCGGATGAGGATTTCGCCATGGCATGGCAGATCGACTCCAAATCGGCAAAACATCTCGACGATATCGCCAGGGCGCTGAAGGGCGCCGACCGTCTGTATCTCGCGACCGATCCGGACCGCGAGGGCGAGGCCATCTCCTGGCATGTCAAGGAACTGCTGGCGGATCGCAAGGCACTGGATGGAGTCGATGTAAAACGCGTCGTTTTCCACGAGATCACCAAGGAGGCCGTGCTTGCCGCGATGGCCAATCCGCGGGAGCTGAACCATGAACTGATCGACGCCTATCTGGCGCGGCGCGCGCTGGACTATCTGGTCGGCTTCACCCTGTCACCGGTGCTGTGGCGTAAGCTGCCGGGCTCCCGTTCCGCGGGGCGGGTCCAGTCTGTCGCGCTGCGGTTGATCTGCGAACGTGAAAGCGAGATCGAGGCGTTCCGCGCAGACGAATTCTGGACCGTCGGTGCAGTGCTGAAATCGGCAGCGGGCAGCGACTTCACGGCCCGTCTTACCCACCTTGACGGCCAGCGTCTCGGCAAGCTCGATATCGGCAATGAAGAGGCGGCGAAACGTGCCGTGGCAGCCGTTGAGGCCCGGCAATACAGTATCGCCAGCATCGAGAACAAGACCGTCCGGCGCAATCCTTCGCCGCCGTTCACCACCTCGACACTGCAGCAGGAAGCCAGCCGCAAGCTGGGGTTCGGCACCAGCCGGACGATGCAACTTGCGCAGCGCCTGTATGAAGGTATCGAAATCAACGGCGAAACGACCGGCCTGATCACCTATATGCGGACCGACAGCGTAACGCTGAGCGGCGAGGCCATCGGCGCGTCACGCAAGCTGATCGCGCAGGATTATGGCGACGCCTATGTCCCGGCGAAACCGCGGGTCTACACGACCAAGGCGAAGAACGCCCAGGAAGCGCATGAGGCAATCCGACCGACCGACATGTTCCGCCGCCCGGCTCAGATGGCCCGGCTACTCGACGAACAGCAGTTGAAGCTCTACGAGTTGATCTGGAAGCGCACCGTGGCCAGCAGCATGGAAAGCGCGGTTCTCGACCAGATGACGGTCGATATCACCTCGGCGGACAAGGCCGTCACCCTGCGGGCCAATGGCAGCGTGGTGAAATTCGATGGGTTTTACACCCTGTACCGCGAAAGCCAGGACGACGCGGATACCGGCGACGAGAACGATCGCCGCCTGCCGCCGCTGAAGGAAGGCGAGGCAACGGCGCTCGGTACGGTCACGCCGGAACAGCATTTCACCCAGCCGCCGCCCCGCTTCACCGAGGCCAGCCTGGTGAAAAAGATGGAGGAGCTTGGCATCGGCCGGCCGTCTACCTACGCATCCATTCTGAAGGTGCTGCAGGACCGCAACTATGTCCGGCTCGACAAGCGCCGCTTCGAACCGGAAGACCGGGGCCGCCTGGTGACAGCATTCCTGTCCAATTTCTTCCAGCGCTATGTCGAATACGACTTTACCGCCGACTTGGAAGAACAACTCGATGATGTGTCCGGCGGCCGGATCGACTGGAAAAAAGTGCTGCGGGATTTCTGGGAATCGTTTTCCAAGGCGACGGAAGATACCAGGGACCTCTCGATAACCCAGGTGCTCGACGCGCTGGACGAGGATCTGGGCGCGCATTTCTTTCCGGCGGATGAGAGAGGCGACGACACAAAGGCAAGGATGTGCCCGGCCTGCAATGCCGGGCGTCTCAACCTGAAACTGGGCAAGTTCGGCGCCTTCATCGGCTGCTCGAATTATCCCGAATGCAAGTATACACGCCGGTTCGGCGAAAACGGCGAAGGCGACGACGAACTGGCCAAGGGCCCCGTTGTCCTGGGCCAGGATCCGGAAACCGGCCTCGATGTATCGATGCGGAAAGGTCCCTACGGCATCTATGTCCAGATCGGCGAGCAGGCCGAAAAGGAGAAGGGAAAGAAAGCACCTCCGAAACCGAAGCGCGCATCGCTGACCAAGGATATGCCGCCCGATTCCGTCACCCTCGACGTCGCGCTCAAGCTGCTTTCGCTACCCCGCGACGTGGGGCCGGATCCGGAAACCGGCGAAATGATTACCGCAGGCTTGGGACGGTTCGGCCCGTACCTGAAACAGGGCTCGAAATACGCTTCCCTAAAGGGCGATGACGACGTTCTGACGATCGGCCTCAACCGGGCGGTCGTCGTCATGGCGGAAGCAAAATCGCGCAGCGGCGGACGCGAACTGGGCGAATATGACGGCAAACCCGTGACAGTGCGCAAAGGACGCTTCGGGCCCTATGTGAAGTGCGGCAAGATCAACGCGACCATCCCCGGCGATGCGGAAATGGATTCGGTGACGCTGGAGCAGGCTATTGCGCTGATCGAGGCGCGCGCGGCGAAAGCCCCGGCCAAGGCCAAGAAGACGCCCGCAAAGAAACCGGCCAAAGCCAAGGGGGCGAAAAACCCTGCGGCCAAGAAGGCGAAGCCAAAGGCCAAATCAACCAGGACGGCCGCAAAGAAACCCGCAACGAAAAAGACCAAGACGGCTGAGGAAGCGACGGCCGAATAGTGACTGCAAAAACGCCGGTACCGACAAAGCGGCAGATACTCGATTTTATCAGCGAAAGCCCTACGCCCGTCGGCAAGCGCGAAATTGCGCGCGCCTTCGGCATGCGCGGCAGCGACCGCATTGCGCTGAAATCGGTCCTCAAGGAATTGCAGGATGAAGGCCTGCTGGACCGCGGGCGCAAGCGCCGGGTCCGGCCGGCCGGCGCCCTTCCCCCCGTCCTGATCATCGACGTCGTCGGGATCGATTCCGATGGCGAGGTGCTGTGCCGCCCGGCGCGCTGGGACGAGGATACGCCGCCGCCGACAATCTATCTTCGCCCGGGCCGCCGCCGCACGCCCGCGCCCGGCAAGGGCGACCGCGTCCTGGCCAACGTCGAGCGTACGGGCAAAAATACCTATACCGCCGAGGCGATCCGTGTTCTGGGCGCCGGGCCAAAAATCATACTGGGCATTTACGAGCAGCGTGACCATGACGGCGTGATCCGGCCGACGACGCGCGGCCGCGCCAGCGCATACACGGTCGCCCCGGAAGACCGCAACGGCGCGGAAAACGGCGAGGTCGTCGTCATAGAACTGCTGACCAGAGGTCGCGGCGCCACCCGTGCCCGGGTCGTGGAGCGTATCGGCCCGATCGGCGATCCGCGCACCTACAGCCTGATCGCCATCAGCAGCCGTGAAATACCGACTGAGTTCAGCCCCGAGTCGCTGGCGCAGGCCGCCGCCGCCGGCCCCATCGGGCTTAAGGGCCGCACTGATTTGCGTGATATCCCGCTGGTGACTATCGACGGCGCGGATGCGCGCGACTACGACGATGCGGTCTGGGCGGCGCCCGATGAGGACGGCAAGGGCGGCTGGCAGATCATCGTCGCCATCGCCGATGTCGCCGCCTATGTGAAACCGGGCGAGGCGCTGGACCGGGATGCCTATGAGCGCGGGACCTCGGTCTATTTCCCGGACCGGGTCGTGCCAATGCTGCCGGAGGAAATCTCCAACGGCTGGTGCTCCCTGCTGCCGGATGAAGACCGTCCCTGCCTTGCCGTTCGCATGACAGTGGACAAGGAGGGCAACCTTCGCAAGCATGTCTTCATGCGCGGGATGATGCGCTCGGCGGCGCGCCTGACCTATGATCAGGTCCAGAAGGCAAGGGACGGCTATCCGGACGAAATGACGGCCCCCCTGATGGAAACGGTCATCGAGCCACTCTACGGGGCCTATAAGGCGCTTACCCAGGCCCGCGAGAAGCGCGGCACGCTGGACCTGGACCTGCCCGAACTGGCCATTACCATAGGCGATGACGGGCATGTCGCGCATATTTCACCCAGCGCCCGATACGACAGCCACAGGCTGATCGAGGAATTCATGATCGCCGCCAATGTCGCCGCGGCGGAAAGTCTGGAATCGAGGGGCGCGCCGGTGATGTACCGGGCGCATGAAACCCCGTCGCTGGAAAAACTCGAGGCGCTGCGCCAGGCGCTGGCGGCGCTGGATTATAAACTCGTCAAGGGCGCGGTCCGGCCAAGTCACTTTTCCGGTATCCTGCAGCGCGCCGCCAGCGACGGTAATTCGAGGCTGGTCAATGACCTGATCCTGCGCAGCCAGTCCAAGGCCGTATACAGCCCCGATAATCCGGGACATTTCGGGCTGGCGCTGCAACGCTACTGTCATTTCACCTCGCCCATCCGCCGCTATCCCGATCTGCTGGTGCATCGCGCGCTGATTGCCGCGCACCGGCTGGGCGAGGATGGGCTGCCGGAAGGCGACGGCGAGCGCTTCGAGGAGATGGGCGAAAGACTGTCCATCGCCGAACGGCGAGCCGAAGCCGCCGAACGCGAAGCCCGCGAACGCTATGTCACCGCCTTTCTGGCGGACCGCGTCGGCGCAACCTTTCCCGGCCGCATCAGCGGCGTCACCCGCTTCGGCTTGTTCGTCACGCTAGACGATATAGGCGCCGACGGGCTGGTGCCGATCAGTACCCTGCCCTGGGACTATTATGACCATGACGACAAGTTGAACCGACTGGTCGGGCGGGATTCCGGCCGCACCTTCTCGCTGGGCGATGCCGTCACCGTCGCCCTGCGCGAGGCGAACACGGATACCGGCGGGCTGGTCTTCGAACTGGAAACGGACGGCAAAGGAGCGACCGGCAACCGGTCCGGCAAAAAACGGCCCGGCTTCCGCAGCGGCAAGCCCGGACCCAAAAAAAAGCCCGGTCGCAAACGCCGTTAATCCCTAATCCTATGGCAATATTGCGTTCCTGTGACTAAATTTAGCCATCCGCCACCGTTTAAAGCACCATGAACCGACTTATCCGGCATACCGTTCCGATGCGTTTCGCCGCATACGGAAAACGCGCGGCACTTTCTGTCCGGACCGGCGGCACGGTGTTACTGCTTCTGGTGACAGCATGTGGCATGACGCCCGAAGGAAGCAGACAGGCGGACCTGAAACCACCCGGTGAAATTGCAAATATGTTATCCGCCGTTCTGGAGGATGTCTGGGAGACCTATATCGAGGAACAGGCGATCAGCGAACTGGCGATCGCCGGGCTGCATAAGATCCGGCTGCTGGAGCCGGCCGCCAGTATCGAGCGGCAGGATGGCGGCGTCCGGTTGCTGATCAATGGCACGACCGTTGCCACGGCGCCGGAAGGCGCGGTCAATGATTACACCGCCTGGGGCGCGACAATCGAACGGCTGATCGAGGACGGCAAGGGCGCGTCGCAACGGTTGCAGGCGGCAAGCCGGGAAGACCTGTACAAGATACTGATTGATGGCCAGCTTTCCGGCCTCGACCGGTATTCGCGCTATGCCGGAACGGAGATCGCCCGGCGACAGCGGGAAGAACGCGAGGGATTCGGCGGCATCGGAATCTCCATCGCCACCGATGCCGAAGGCGCACGTATCCAGCACGTTACCAAAGATATGCCTGCCGCCCGCAGCGGGATCGTCGAAGGCGACATTATCCTGCAAGCCGATGGCATTTCCTTGCGTGGCATGCCGCTGGGGAATATCGTACGGCTGCTCCGCGGACCGGTCGATACGGCGATTGTCCTGACCCTGCGCCGGGCCGGGCTTGCCAGCCCGTTCGACGTACCCCTGTCGCGCCAGCGTGTCATCCCCCTGACGGTATTCTACGAACGCCAGGGGCGAATTGCCTTCCTGCGCATGACCGGATTCAACCAGGACACGACGCGGGAGTTGGGCGAAGCGGTTCTTCAGGCGCAGAGGGAGATCGGCGCCGCGATAGCGGGTATTGTCATCGACCTGCGCGGCAATCCGGGCGGGCTGCTGGACCAGGCCGTGGACGCAGCGGATCTTTTCCTGGTCCAGGGCCGGATCAGCACCACCAGGGGCCGACATCCGGACAGCCACCAGATTTTCGACGCGACGCCCGCGATGGTCGGTCAAGGTACGCCCCTGGTCATTCTGATAGACGGCGCGTCCGCCTCCGCTTCCGAAATATTCGCCGCCGCCTTGCAGGATTTGGGCCGCGCGGTCCTGATCGGCAGCCGCAGCTACGGCAAGGGCACTGTCCAGACAGTGCTCCGGCTTCCCAATGACGGCGACCTCATACTGACGTGGGCCCGATTGCTGACTCCTTCCGGATATGTCCTGAACAGGCTCGGCGTGATGCCGACATTGTGCACCAGCCATGCCGACAGTGCTGCCAGTGTCCTGCGACGCGCGCTGGACGATGGCGAGGCGCTGCGCCATATCCGGATGCGCCGCAACGCGGACGGCGGCGATCCGGAGAACCTGAAAGCCATTGAAGCCCTTTGCCCCTGGCAGCCGCGTGACGGCATTGATATCGATATAGAAGTCGCCAGGAAGATCCTTGAAACCCCCGGCCTGTACCAGCGGGCCCTTCAGATAACCGCCTTGCCCGCCAGGAGTTGACTGCATGACAGACCGGACGACCCTCGCCGCCCAAAAAAAGCGGCCCGCCCATCCCCATGATGCCGCGAGCGTCGTGCTTCTGCGCGGCACGCGCACCAATCCGGAAGTCCTTCTCGGACGGCGGCGGCTGAACGCCCGTTTCATGCCGGGGGTATATGTTTTTCCAGGCGGACGGGTCGACCGCACCGACGCCGCCGAGGCGGAACCCTTTCCGTTGCGGCATGACGTCCTGGCCCAGATGCGGCGGCATTGTCCGCCACGGCGCGCACAGGCCCTGGCATGGGCGGCCATACGGGAAACCTGGGAGGAAACCGGATTGCTGATCGGCGAACCGGGCGACATCGGCGACGGTGGCCGTTCGCCGCTGCATGCCGCCTATGCCGCCGCAAATCTCAAACCCGCGGCCGGACAGCTGCATTACATCCTGCGCGCGATTACGCCGGCGCGCAGCCCGATCCGGTTCAACACCCGTTTCTTCCTCGCCGACGGCGCGGCGACGCACGGGACACTGCAGCATACGACGGAACTGGAGGATATCGGCTGGCGTTCCGCGACGGCGGCCCTGTCGGATTTCAATCTGATGACGGTCACCCATCTGGCCCTGTCGGAAGCCATTGAACACTGGCGGGAAAGGCCTTCGCCGGACCCCGACCGGCCCGTGAAGCGCATGTTCAACCGCCGCAGTACACGGCTGATCTCAACGGAATAGGCTTGACTTGACCCTGCGGCGCAGTAATGTGCCGCCAACTGACACTTCAGCGACGGAATCGTGGATATGGCCAAGGCAAATACAATTCAGATCAAGATGATCAGCACCGCGGACACAGGTTTCTATTACGTGACCAAGAAGAACCCGCGCACGCAGACTGAGAAGCTTGAAATGCGGAAATACGATCCGGTCGTGCGCAAGCATGTGACCTTCAAGGAAGGCCGCATCAAATAGCAGGCCATGCGAGCGGCCGGAAGACTATCCGGCCCGACGACATAAAAAAGCCGCGCTCGAACGAGTGCGGCTTTTGGCGTCTTGCACCGGCATTATTCCCTTCATGTCTTTTCAATCTGATCTAACCGGCGCCGCCCGTCATGGTTTTTTCGATATTCGGTGTAATAATTTCATAGCCCTCGCCCGTACAAAGTACCGCCATATTACGGCCGGATTCCTTGGCGCGATACAATGCATCGTCGGCGCGCTTCAGGATTGCTTCAGATGTGTTTCCCGATTCAAACGCTGTCGCCACCCCGATACTGATCGTGATCGGCAGCTTCGCCGACAACCCGGGCGCAGCAAATCCCCTCGCCTCGATATCCAAGCGGAGGCGTTCCGCAACGGCGCAGGCAATCGTGACATTGGTATCGGGCATGACGATGACGAATTCCTCGCCGCCCATGCGCGCCACCGTATCAAAGCTGCGCAGATTGCCGCTTACCCGGTGGGCCAGTTCCTGCAGCACCGCATCGCCGACGGCATGGCCGTGCAAATCGTTCACCCGTTTGAAAAAATCGATATCGAACATGATCAGCGAAAGGGACTTGCCGCCGCGCTCGACCCGCTCGATCTGCCCGCTCAGATGGGCGGTCAGATAGCGACGGTTATAAAGACCCGTCAGGCTGTCGGTGAGCGCCATTTCGATGCTACGCTCATAGGTCTTGCGCAAGCGGACATGATAGCGCCAGCGGCGAATCTGCGTCCGGGCGCGGGCCAGCAATTCGTTCTGGTCGATCGGTTTGACCAGATAGTCGTTTACGCCGAGGTCGAACCCCTTGGCCAGGCGATCGATCTGATCCTCCTCGATGACCAGCAGGATGGGTATCTGCCGGGTCTGATCCGTCGACCGAAGTTGCGAACACAGGCGCAGCGCATCCTGGCCCCGAAGGTTGAGATTGACGATAACAAGGTCGAATGTCTGTTCCAGCGAGCGAAGATGCGTCGCTTCGACGGTTTTTTCCGTAACGACGACGTCATTGTCGAGCGCCAGCGTCCTGGCCATCTTCGCCGCATCGACCGCGTTGTCGTCCAGCAGGAGGATATTCGCGAGTGTCGCGCTTATCTGAATCACCGGCGTATGATTTTCCAGCGCGCCAAGCTGTCCGGTCGTCTGCTCGCGCAGCCGCCACTCGTCCATGACCATTTTCAGGCGCACCAGCGATCGGACGCGAGCGAACAATGCCGTGTCATCGACCGGTTTGGTCAGGAAATCGTCGGCGCCGGACTCAATCCCGCGCACCCGGTCCGCCGCATCGGATAGCGCCGTGATCATCACGACGGGTATATGCATCCATTCCGGGCGTTCCTTGATTCGCCTGCAGACTTCGAAGCCGTCCATGCCCGGCATCATCACGTCCAGCAGGACGATATCCGGCGGCTGTCGCTCAATCAGTTCCAGCGCGGTCGGGCCGTCATACGCCGTAATGACATCGAAATATTCGCTTGTCAGCTTCGCTTCCAGAAGCTTTACGTTGGGAAGCAGGTCGTCGACGACAAGGATTCGCGCTGACATCGGGCGGTCAACTCAAAAACCGGGCAACGGTCTCAAGAAACCCGTTCACCGAAATCGGCTTGGCAATATAGGCTTCGCATCCTCCGTTGCGGAACTTCTCCTCGTCTCCCTTCATCGCAAAGGCCGTGACCGCGATGACGGGAATATGTCTGATATCGTCGTCTTCCTTGATCCATTTTGTGACTTCGAGGCCGGAAACCTCGGGAAGCTGGATGTCCATGAGGATCAGGTCGGGCTTTCGGTCGCGGGCAATCTTGAGCGCCTCGACGCCGTTCCGCGTCTGCAGAATATCGTATCCCTGCGATTCCAGGAGATCATGAAACAGCTTCATGTTCAGTTCATTATCTTCAACAATCAGGATCGTCTTGGGCATGATAAACGTATGCTTCCCTAGAGCCAGCGGGGTTATATTAACAAAATTACGATTAACAATACCTGAACGACCGAAAATGCATTGTCACTGACGGTCAAATTACGTGACTCTCTTGGGAAAAGCCACGAACTTACCGAAATTTTCGGCTTGCCGGCCAGGACCGGCAGGAACTTCGCCAATATTATTTGCGTCACCTCAGGAGCGGCGGCAATGCGCATCGGTGTGGATGTCGGGGGCACCAAGATCGAGGCAGCGGCGCTCCATGCCGATGGAAGTTTCGCCATGAGGCGGCGAATCGCCACGCCTTCAGATGGTTACGACGCCATGTTAAACGCCATCGTCACACTGATTGACGGCATGGAAGCGGCGCTCGGACAGCGCTGCTCGCTCGGATTCGGCGTTCCGGGAGCCCTGTCTCCGGCCACGGGCGTGATCAAGAACGCGCCGAACGCCCCGATCGACGGTCACCCCTTCGACCGCGACCTGGAGACGCTTCTGGACCGGCCGATTCGGATGATGAACGACGCCAACTGCTTTGCGCTGTCGGAAGCCTCCGATGGTGCGGCCCGGGGCGCCGCCATCGTGTTCGGCGTTATTCTCGGCACGGGATGCGGCGGCGGCGTGGTGATCGACGGCGCGGTGCTGCGTGGCCGGAATGCCGTTGCCGGCGAATGGGGCCACAATCCGCTACCCTGGATGCTGACCTCGGAATACCCGGGCCCGCACTGCAAATGCGGAATGCGGGGCTGCATCGAAACCTATCTGTCCGGTACCGGTTTCGCCGCGCGCCACGCCGCGGATACGGGCACACGGCTGGACGCGGCGGCGATCGTTGCCGCCGCCGAAAACGGCGACCCGGCCTGCAATGCAAGCATGGCGCGATATGAAAGCCGGCTTGCTCGCGCTCTTGCCCATGTCATCAACCTGCTCGACCCCGACGTCATCGTCCTGGGCGGCGGCATGTCCAACGTGGCGCGCCTGTACGCCAATGTACCCGGCATGTGGCGCGAATGGGTCTTTTCGGACCGGGTCGATACGGTTCTGGTTCCGCCCGCCTATGGCGATTCCAGCGGCGTCCGGGGGGCGGCCTGGCTATGGCCGGAAGACGCGGCGCCATGACGATCCAGGCGCTGTGCCGCGACTGCCTGACGGAGTTCGACTCGATGGTAGAATCCGGGCGCTGCCCCGCCTGCGGATCGCCGCGCCTGCGCCAGCACAGGGAACTCGGTACTCTGGCGATCGCCCATATCGATTGCGATGCGTTCTATGCCTCGGTCGAGAAGCGCGACAATCCCGCCATACGCGACAGGCCGGTCATCGTCGGCGGTGGACACCGGGGCGTCGTATCCGCCGCCTGCTATGTCGCCCGCCTCTATGGCGTTCGCTCCGCCATGCCCATGTTCCAGGCGATGAAAGCCTGTCCGGACGCAGTCGTCATCCGGCCGGACATGGGTAAATACGGCGCTGTCGGCCAGCAGATCCGCGCGATCATGCAGGATTTTACACCGCTGGTGGAGCCGCTTTCCATCGACGAGGCCTATCTCGACCTCAACGGCACCCGGGCGCTGCACAAGGGGTCGCCCGCCCGGACGCTGGCGCTGATCGTGAAGCGCATCGAAACGGAAATCGGCGTCAGCGCGAGCATCGGACTCAGCTACAACAAGTTTCTCGCCAAGGTCGCCTCCGACCTGGACAAGCCACGCGGATTTGCCGCGGTCGGCGCGGAGGAGGCGCCGGCCTTTCTGGCGCCGCGGCCGGTCGGGACGATCTGGGGTGTCGGCAAGGCGCTGCGGGACAAGCTTCGCCGCGACGGCGTTACGACGGTAGGGCATCTGCAGCGCATGACCGAAACGGATCTCGTCGCGCGCTACGGATCGATCGGCCATCGCCTGTTTCATTTCTCGCGGGGCCATGACGACCGAAAGGTGTCGCCCTCCTCCACACCCAAAAGCATCTCCGCCGAAACGACGTTCGCGGAGGACATCTATAACCTGGATACGCTGTGCAAGCGCCTCTGGCCGCTGTGCGAAACGGTTTCCCGCCGCCTGAAGACCCGCAATCTCGCCGGCCGCAGCATCACGCTGAAATTGAAACGGGCCGATTTTCGGCAGGTGACCCGAAGCCGCACGCTGACGACCCCGACGCAACTGGCCGAAATCATCTACCGCACCGCCACTGCGATGCTGGAAAAGGAAACGAACGGTCCGGCCTATCGCCTGATCGGGGTCGGGATCGCGGATATTCTGGATGCGGAAGAAGGCGACCTGCCCGACCTGCTGAGCGGCGCGACGGGCAAACTCGCGCGCGTCGAGCGCGCCATGGACGATGTGCGCGCCAGGCTGGGCGAAAGCGCTATCGGCAAGGGGCGGCAATTACCCTGAATCGGCGACACATCGAGGAAAATTAACGGTCCGTCAACATTTTATGGGCGGTAACATCTGGATTCGTTCCATATGCGCTCGCAGCTTCAGCCCCCCGTAATTCAGCGTAAAATCCGGCACGACGCCGTTATCCTGAATATCCATGAAAAATTCTGTCTCCGGTGTTCCGTCGTGCTTTCCCGGTTTGAAATAGGCTGTATAGACAGGCCAGACGGGATGGGGGCCTAGCGGCGGTTTCAGCACGCCCTTATGCCGCGCCGGACGCTGGGGCAGAATCGTTGCGGTTACCGACACGGAACCCTCCAGGTCCCCGCCTTCGAATACCAGACCGCTGAAATTGCGCTCACCCCGCGCCGCAGCCGCCATCAGTACCTGGGTCAGGTTCGTCGGGAACCGTGTTCCCGCCTGCAGGGAAACAGTCTCGTCACGCGGAATGGTGAAGTGCGCGACGCCCTTCCCGCCGGCCTCGTCGAGTGTTGCGTCACCGCTGTATTCCTCGACAACTTCCCCATTTATCTCGCTCCTGGTATTGAATCGAAGCCGCCTGCCGTCCTTTGATTCCCAGTTCACGCTACTGACCTGGTTTACCAGATCCTCGCCGTCGTCATTGGTGATGCGCAGCAGGTATCGCTGATCAAGCGCCCAGCCATCGCAGGCATCCGCCCACTCGAACGACATGCCGCCGGCAATATCAATCATGCCTGACTGCGAATCGCGTCCGATCACCTCGAAAGAGTAAGCGACACGGTGCGGCATGATCTCGAACGCCGCAGCAGGGCATGCGACGGCGATCAGACCACCGCCAAGGAAAATGCAACGTAAAAATTGTACAGCGCGGACAATGCCGGCACGGTCGGACGCGCGACGCGGGTACGTATGTTGCTTTTGGGGCACGGCTCGCGCATTCTGCCGCCACGACGAACTCAGGAAAATATACATGGCAGACCGTCCCGTTCTATTCGTTACCCGTAAATTGCCGACTGCGGTAGAGGCCCGTGCCGCACGCGACTACGACGCGAAACTCAACAGCGACGACAGACAATATGATACCGACGCCCTGATTGCCAGCAGTGACGGCGTCCACGCCATACTGACCTGCTCCACGGAACGGTTTTCCGCCGCGGTCATCGAACGCCTGCCGGACAGCGTAAAGGCCATCGCCACCTATTCCGTGGGTTATGAGCACATCGATGTCGACGCCGCCACTGCGCGCGGCATCACGATCACCAATACGCCGGACGTTCTGACCGATGCCACTGCGGATATTGCGCTGCTCTGCCTGCTGGGCGCCGCCCGCCGTCAGCACGAATCGACCGCCATGCTGCGCGACGGAAAATGGGGGCGCTGGGAAGCGACCACCATGCTGGGCGTCCATATGACGGGGAAACGGCTCGGCATCCTGGGCATGGGACGGATCGGCCGCGCGGTGGCGAAACGCGCACGCGCCTTCGACATGGAAATCCACTACAGTAACCGGTCGCGCCTGTCCCCGGAACTGGAGGAAGGCGCCGTGTACCACGCCCGGCCCGAGAACATGCTTGCCCAGGCGCAATTCCTGTCGATCAATTGTCCGTCCTCTCCCGAAACCATCCGTTTCCTGAACGCGGAGCGCATTGCGCTGCTGCCGGACGGCGCCATTGTCGTCAACACGGCGCGCGGCAATATCGTGGATGACGCAGCGCTCATTGCCGCCGCGAAAAACGGCAAGGTCGCCGGTATCGGGCTTGATGTCTACCATCGAGAGCCGCGATTCGACCCCGGGTACCTGAACCTGCCGAACGCCTTCCTGCTGCCGCATATCGGCAGCGCCACCGAAGACACCCGCGACGCCATGGGCTTCCGGGCGCTCGACAACCTTGACGCGGTATTCGCCGGGAAAACGGCGCCGGACGCCCTGAACTGATCCCGAAGCCGGGACGGACAGAGGCTGGCCGGATCGGGGCAGAATATTCCAGGCCATCGTGGCAGAAGATTCCCCCGCGCCGCCCCCTGACTTCCCGTTAACTATAATCATCGCAGAAATTCATACCCTTGCTCCTTGGCATGGCGTTTGCGACTCCCCGGACAGAAAGCCCATAAGAACGTCACGGGAGAGCAAAAAATGGATATGCCGCAGGATTACAGGCGCCGGAACGGCCACTCGGCCGATCCTGTCGGTAATCACGTCGCACGGGTTGCGGCGCGGCTGCTGGATACCGTGGACCCGGAACAGCGGGCCGACCAGGCCTTGCGCCATCTGCTCGAACGCGCCCTGACTGCGGCAGCGGAGGCACAGGCCCGGATCAGCGAACAGCGGCGCGAGATTGAGCAGCTCCGCACCCTGTCCGTCACGGACGAGGCCACCGGGCTGCTGAACCGCCGCGGTTTTTCAGAGGCGATGAACCGCGCGGTGGAACGGGGACAGCGCTATGGTGAAACCGGCGCACTGCTGGTCATTGACCTGGACGGGTTCAAGACCGTCAACGATACCTATGGCCATGCGGCCGGCGATTATGTGCTCGCCTCTGTCGCGCGCGTCCTGAAGCAGTGCGTCCGCAAGCTGGACGACGTCGCCCGGATCGGCGGCGACGAATTCGCCGTCCTGCTGAACCAGACGACGCCGGAGCATGCCGCGGAACGCGCAAACCTGATTGAACTGTATCTGAACGGTCTGGTCGCACCATGGCGCGGCAAGAATATTCATGTCCGGGCGAGCGTCGGCAGCCAGTGCTTCGGCGCAGAGACAAATCCCGAAGATGTTTTCACCCGGGCGGACGTAAACATGTACATGCAAAAATCCGGGAAAACACCGAACATTCTGCCCGCCTGACCGGATACGGAACCGGACTATTGCAAGTCCGGAGATTATCCGTTGTCGCGGGCTACTTCTTTGGCGGCTCCACAATTCGCAGGTGAAGCTCCCGCAACTGTGCGGGATCGGCCACCGCCGGTGCCCCCATCATCAGGTCTTCCGCCTGCTGGTTCATGGGAAAAGCAACGACTTCGCGGATATTGGGTTCATTGGCCAGCAGCATGACAATCCGGTCGATCCCCGGCGCAGAACCGCCATGCGGCGGCGCGCCGTATTTCAGCGCGTTCAGCATGCCGCCAAATTCGGTTTCGACTGCGTTCTGGTCGTACCCGGCGATGGCGAAGGCCTTGTACATGATATCCGGCCTGTGGTTCCGGATCGCGCCGGACGACAGTTCGATGCCGTTGCAGACGATATCGTACTGATAGGCCTTGATCGACAGGGGGTCGGCGTTTTCCAGCGCTGCCATCTCGCCCTGCGGCATCGAGAAGGGATTGTGGCTGAATTCGATCTTGCCGGTTTCCTTGTTCTTCTCGTACATCGGATAGTCAACCACCCAGCAGAACCGGAAGGCGTTCTGCTCCACCAGTTCAAGGTCTTCGCCGATCCGGGTGCGCGCCTTGCCGGCCAGTTCCGCCGCCTCGCCCGGCGCGCCGGCGGCGAAGAATACCGCGTCCCCGTCGGCAAGCCCGGTCGCATCGCGGATCAGGGCGATGCGTTCGGCGTCAAGATTATTGGCGATCGGACCGCGGCCCCCGCCTTCCTCGAAGATGATATAGCCAAGCCCAGGCGCTCCTTCCTTGCGCGCCCAGTTGTTCATGTTGTCGAACCAGCTACGCGGCTTCGTTGCAGCCCCCGGCGCCGGTATGGCGCGCACCGCCGATCCCTTTTCAACAGCCTGCGCGAAAACCCGGAAACTCGACCCCCGGAACGCCTCGCTGACATCGACGATTTTTAGCGGGTTCCGCAGGTCCGGCTTATCGCAGCCATATTCCAGCATCGCCTGGTCAAACGGAATCCGCGGGAACGGCGCCGGGGTCACCGCGCGGCCATCGGCAAATTCCTCAAACACTCCGCCCAACACGGGTTCGAGCGCATTGAACACGTCGTCCTGGGTCACGAAGGACATCTCGACATCAAGCTGATAGAACTCGCCCGGCGACCGGTCCGCCCGGGCGTCCTCGTCGCGGAAACACGGCGCGATCTGAAAATAGCGGTCGAATCCGGCGATCATAAGCAGTTGCTTGAACTGCTGCGGCGCCTGCGGCAGCGCGTAGAACTTGCCCGGATGCAGGCGGCTTGGCACCAGAAAGTCGCGCGCGCCTTCCGGCGACGCCGCAGTCAGGATCGGAGTCTGGAATTCCGTGAAGCCGCCTTCCACCATGCGCCGGCGAATGGATGATATGATCCGCGACCGCAACAGGATATTGCGGTGCATCTGTTCGCGGCGCAGGTCGAGGAAGCGGTATTTGAGGCGGATTTCCTCCGGATAACCCGCGTCCTGGTTGACCGGCATCGGCAGGGGATCCGCCAGCGACTGCACGGAAAATTTCGCCACGCCGAGTTCGACCTCGCCGGTCGGCAGGTTCGCATTCACCGTTTCCGGGCTGCGCCGCAATATCGTGCCGGTTACCGTGATCACCGATTCCAGCGGCAGGCGCTCGAGTTCGACGAAGATCGGATTGCCCGTATCGACGACAAGCTGTGCCGTGCCGTAATTGTCACGCAGGTCAATAAACAGCAGATTGCCGTGGTCGCGCTTGCGATCGATCCAGCCGGACAGCCGGACAGTCAGGCCTTCATGTTCGAGGCGCAACGCGCCGCAAAGATGCGTACGATAGAGATGCATTTTTTTACGCCGCCGGTTGGGAATTTCGGCGCGCAAAGGGCACTGATTACGCCGTATTGTCAAGGCATCCGACGTAATTACGTGCAAAATCGCGCCGGACCTTTTTCCCCCGGGCGACTCGGTGTATTCATGTCAGTCATGGAAATTACACCGATTACAGACAGCAGACGCCTTTCGGCTTTCTGCAAGAGCGTGAGCGGCGCCGATTATATCGCCGTCGATACCGAATTTTTGCGGGACCGCACCTATTGGCCACGCCTGTGCCTCGTCCAGATCGCGGGCCCGGACGAGGCGGTGGCCATCGATACTCTCGCGCCGGATATAGACCTGCAACCGCTCTATGACCTGATGGCGAACCGGGACGTGCTGAAGGTGTTCCATGCGGGCCGCCAGGATGTGGAGATATTCTTCCACGCCACCGGCTCCATTCCCGAACCGCTTTTCGATACCCAGGTCGCGGCCATGGTCTGCGGTTTCGGCGACCAGGTAAGTTACGAAAATCTTGTCGCCAGGCTGGTCGGCGCGGCGACCGACAAATCGTCCCGGTTTACGGACTGGGCGCACCGCCCCCTGACCCAGAAGCAACTGTCCTATGCGCTGGCAGATGTCATCCATCTGCGACCGGCCTACGAAAAGCTGGCGACGCAACTGGAGGAAAGCGGCCGCACGCACTGGCTCGATCAGGAAATGAATATTCTGATGGACCGGGATACCTATCGGCTGGAGCCCGAACTGGCATGGCGCCGCCTGAAGTCCCGCAACAACAGCCCGCGCTTCCATGCGATCCTGCGGGAACTCGCGGCCTGGCGCGAAACCGCCGCACAGACCAGGGATGTACCGCGCAACCGGATTCTGCGGGACGACGCGCTTCTCGAGATCGCGGCGCAGGCGCCGGCGCGCACGGAGGCGCTGGAGCGGTTGCGGGCCCTGCCGAAGGGCTATGCGAACAGCGCCGCCGGCGCGGAAATCATCGAGGCGGTCAACCGGGCGCGAAATCTGCCGGATTCGGAACTGCCGCAATTGCCGAAACAGCAATCCCGCCAGTCGGGCCTCGGCGCCGTCACCGACCTGCTGAAGGTCCTGCTGAAGCATGTGACGGAAACCCATGACGTCGCGCCGCGCCTGATCGCCAGTTCCGACGACCTCGAACTGATCGCCGGGGACGACAATGCCAGCGTACCGGCCCTGCAGGGCTGGCGGCGGGAAATCTTCGGCGAGGACGCGCTGGCGCTGAAACGGGGCGAAGTCGCCCTGGCGGTCAAGGGGCACAAGACCCGCGTCATCAATCTGAAGAGCGCCTAGAAGCAACCATGGCGCCCGTCCGGATACTGGGCATCCTCGCGTTACTGACTGTCGCGGCAAACGCTATCGCCGAACCCGCCCCGCCGGTCCTGTCTTTTCCGGTGGACTGCGATATCGGCCGGAGCTGTTCGCTTCAGAAATATGTCGATCATGACTCGGGCCATGGATACCGCGACTACCGGTGCGGCCCGCTGGCCAGCAACCGCCACGACGGAACGGATATGCGGGCGGCAGCTATACCTTTTCCCTGCACGACAGCAGCGTACGGCAACTGGCGAATCGTTCCGGCCAGGTGTCACGCCCGTGCGGCGTCGAATTTTTCATCCTGCCACACGAAACGAAAAATTCGCTTCCCGTCGGTCGGTACGGCGCCCGGTTCGCGCTGACCCGCATGCAGGATGGACAGTCGTACAACATTATCGAAACAGTCCGCTCAGTCCTGCCGCAATAGAGCAGGCCGGCTGCCATTACTTCCCGTTCTGTGCCGGCGACGGTTTGGCAGTTTGGCTGTATACGATTTTCGGCGTGCAGTTCAGGGACGACGCCAGCGACTCAAAGCGCCGCTGCACCACATCGCCGACCAGGACAGCCGCGTGATCCGGCAGTTCCAGGGTCAGGTCACCGCGCTCGCGCCGGACCGATGTCTGTTCCAGCAGCGAAATGACCCCGCCCGAGACGGTATAGCCGAGCCGCATGGCCAGCCCCGTCGAACGGGCGCGGTTGGCTTCGACATCGTCCATCAGGGAGCGCAGGAAACGGTCGAACAAAACGTCGCGTACCCGCGCATGTCGCGACGCCACTGAAAAACCCAGATAAGCGCGACCGGCATGATCCACACCGACCAGGGGATAACGCAGGATTCGCAGCAGCGCGTGCTCCACCCGGTAATCCGGATGTTCCGACCATTCCAGGTCCGCCAGCAGGCATGCCGTGCGGCGCAATCTGGCCTCGCGTTCGCTTTCACCCGGGAACACGGGCGACATCCAGCGGTACAGCGCTTCGCCATCGGCCGTCACCCGGCCGGTCCGCCACGCAAGGTCTCGCGCCATGGCGATCAGTGGGTCTTCCTTTCTGAGGCGCTTCGACAGGCGGTCGTAGATACAGCCCTCGCGCAGGCCGAACGCGGAAAACACGACCTGCGAAACACCGGATCGCTGCACCAGGTTTTCAAGCATCTGGGCGGCAAAAGGCAGGCTTTCGGCCCGGCGCCTGGACAGGCCCGGAACCTGACGCAGCGAATCCTGACTGAGATGCGAGATCAGCTCCGCAAAATCCAGGGCGCCGCGGCGGCTGATCCGGTAGTGATGCGCCACCAGGAGCGGATATTTCGTGTAATTCATATGCACCCGCGCCAGGGCGCGCCACGCCCCGCCGACCGCATAGAAGGTGCCGCCCTTCGCCTTTCCGATCCAGTCCAGCGTGTCGAAATTGCGATTGATCAGTTCCCCGGGATCGATATTGCCTTCGGCCAGCCGTATCGGCCCTATCGGGAGCGTCACCTGCTCCCGCAATTCGCCCTTATCCATCCGGACGAGTTCGACACTGGCGCCGCCGAGATCGGCCATGAATCCGTCGGCATCCGGAAATGCCGAATGGACGCCAAGCGCGGAAAGCCGGGCTTCCTCCTCACCCGGGATCGTCTTCACCTGCAGGCCGCATTCCGCCGCCACCCTGTCGATAAACGCGGGACCGTCCGACGCCTCGCGGACAGCCGCCGTCGCGACTGCGACCACATTCACAACGCCCATCGCTGCGGTCAGCGCCACGAAACGCCGCAGGCTCTGCAGCGCCATCGCTATCCCGTCAGGATGCAGTCGCCCCGTCGAATCCAGCCCGCGGCCAAGACCGCAAGATACTTTTTCATTGAAGACGGGGACCGGCACCCGCTTGGTTTCGTCGAATACGACCAGCCGGACGGAATTGGACCCGACATCTATGACCGCAACAGGTTTGCTCCGCGCCGAACGACCGGCCATCCTGCCGCGGGAAAGGATACCAGACACCTGTTCAACCTTCGCCGGACATGTTTGGAATCGCAGGCGGGGCATCGGTCAATGTATTTCCCCGTCCCGAAAGGCTGGGATTGGTCATGAAATATTCATGCGCCGAAAACGAGTCCGGCGCCGCCTTGACGCGCCGATATGAACCGTCCGGCGCCATGATCCAGCTTTGCCGCTCATCCTTCAGCGTCGCTACCATGATCTGTTCGAGGACCTGTTCCTTCACCGTCGGATTTTCCACCGGCCAAAAGGATTCGACTCGCCGGTCGAGGTTGCGGGGCATCCAGTCCGCCGACGACAGGAAGACCGCAGCATTGGCCGATGGCAGGCTCTCGCCATTGCCGAAACAGACAATCCGGCTGTGCTCCAGAAATCGGCCAACAACGCTCTTTACCCGTATATTTTCCGACAGCCCCTCAATCCCGGGCCGCAGGCAGCAGATGCCGCGTACGATCAGATCGATCCGGACACCCGCCATGCTGGCCCTGTAAAGCGCGTCGATGATCCCCGGATCGACCAGAGAATTCAGTTTCCCCCAGATAATGGCCGGCCGGCCCGCCTTCGCATGGCCGATCTCCCGCGCGATCAGGTTCTCAAGGGTCGAACGCAGCGTTAACGGCGCGATCGCGACCTTTTCCAGGATGCCGGGCTCGGCATAGCCGGTGACGTAGTTGAACAGACGGGACGCATCCCGCCCCAACGCCGCATCGCAGGTAAAGAAACTGAGATCGGTATATATCCGCGCTGTGACCGGGTGATAGTTCCCGGTTCCCAGATGGACATAGGTGACGAGCTTTCCGGCCTGTCGGCGTACCACCATCGACACCTTCGCGTGAGTTTTCAGATCGACGAAGCCGTATACGACCTGGGCGCCGGCGCGTTCCAGATCCCGCGCCCAGCGGATATTGGCTTCTTCGTCGAATCGCGCCTTGAGTTCGACCAGCGCGGTGACCGATTTGCCGGATTCCGCCGCCTCGATCAACGCCTGCACAATGGGGGAATCGTCCGATGTCCGATATAGGGTCTGTTTGATCGCCACCACGTCCGGATCGCGCGCCGCCGTCCGTAGGAACTGGACGACCACATCGAAACTTTCATAGGGGTGGTGGACGAGAATATCCTTCGCGCGGATCGCGGCGAGGCAATCGCCATCGAATTCCCGTATTCGTTCCGGGAACCGCGGTTCATAGCGCTCGAACTGCAGGTCCGGCCGGTCGGCGGTGATGAGTTGCCCCAGATCCGCCAGCGCCAGCAGTTCGTCGACCGGATAGACGTCCGTTTCGCTTGTCTCGAACTGTTCGACGATGAAACGGCGCAGTTTCGCCGGCATTGTCGCGTCGACGGTCAACCGGATCACATTGCCGCGCCGCCGTTGTTTGAGCGCCGTTTCGAAGGTCAGGACAAGGTCTTCCGCTTCTTCGTCGATCTCCACTTCGCTGTCCCGCAACACGCGGAACACTCCCTGCCCGGTACTGGCAAATCCGGGAAACAGGTGATCGAAGAAAAGCGGCAGCACCTTTTCCATGGGAATGAAGCGGACCTCTTCCCCCGGCAGGCGAACGAAACGGACAATCTTCGGCGGCAACGGCACCAGTCCGCGCCGCACCTTTCCGTCGCGCAACCGCCGCAGTTCCAGCGCCAGGCAAAGCCCGCCATTGGGGATAAAGGGAAACGGATGGGTCGAATCCACGGCAAACGGCGTCAGCGCCGGATAGACGCGCTCCATGAACCATTCCTCAAGCCATTTGTACTCGGACGGTTTCAGTTCACCGCGTGTAATCACATCGATTCCCGCGGCGCGCATTTTCTGGCGGATTCCCCGCCAGCAATCCTGCTGCGCGGCAATCAGCCGGCTCACTTCCTCGGTAATCGCCGTCAACTGCTGTGCCGGCGTCAGCCCGTCCTGGCTGGGCATCATCACCGACGCCGCCACCTGCCCCTTCAGGCCGGCAACGCGGACCATGAAAAATTCGTTCAGGTTAGCGGCGGAAATGGAGAGAAACCGAAGTCGCTCCAGCAGAGGATGACGGCTGTTACGGGCCTCGTCAATCACGCGCCAGTTAAACTGCAGCCATGACAGTTCGCGATTCAGGAAACGGTCCACCGAGTCCAGGCCGGGAACCGGTTTGGCCGCGTTCGCCAACGGCATAACTTTATCGTTCAACACGAATCTCCCGCCGGCAACGTCGCCGACATAATGGCGCCAAACGCAATTTAATCAGTAACACTTTGAAACAATGAAAACATCGAACGGCGCAGGGGCGAATTCCAAATTAGCAGTGTTTCCGTAATATTTCGAGCCCCACACACGGCGAACCTTCCGATACGAGACGATCAGGCAACACTCCCCGGAAAGGCAGCGCCCGGCGGCAGGCGCAAGGTGTCGCGCGACACATATCGCCTGCCGGATCAGAACGACGCGTTGAAACCGCCGCCGTCCATCAGCACGTTCTGCCCGACGATAAAGCCGGCATGGACCCCGCACAGGAAAGCGCAGGCCTCGCCGAATTCATAGGGGTAACCGACCCGGCCGGCCGGTGTCGCGTCTTCGCGAATCTTCAGTGCGGCCTCGTAGGTAATGCCCGCCCTCTTCGCCGCCAGCCCCACATTGGTGCGGAAGCGGTCGGTATCGAACGGCCCCGGCAGCAAGTTGTTGATGACGACATTGTGTTTCGCGACATTGCGCGACAGTCCGCCCAGAAAGCCGGTCAACCCGGCTCGCGCGCCGTTGGAAAGGCCCAGCACTTCGATCGGCGACAGCACCGCCTGCGAGGTGATATTGACGATGCGGCCGAACTTGCGCTCGATCATGCCGTCTATGGTCGCCTTGATCAGGAAGATCGGCGTCAGCATGTTGGCATCCAGCGCCTTGATCCAGTCCTCGCGTTCCCAATCGCGGAAATTGCCCGGCGGCGGACCACCTGCATTGTTGACCAGAATATCCGGGTTCGGCAGCGCCTTCAGCACCGCGGCCTGGCCCTCCTTCGTGGTGATGTCGCTGGCCACTACCGTCACCTTGGCGCCGGAATCCTTGCGAATTTCCTCTGCCGTTGCTTCCAGCGTCTCGGCCGTCCGCGAGTTGATCACCAGATCCACGCCTTCGCGCCCGAGCGACATGGCGCAGGCCTTGCCCAGCCCCCTGGACGCCGCGCAGATGATCGCCCTACGGCCCGCAATCCCCAGGTCCATGTTAATCTCCGTCTTTCTGTTTGCTGAACTTCGTTAATATATTGCGCGCCATCGGAACCGTGACCTTCTTCTGTTCCGCGAGCGCCTGCCGGTCCAGTGCCGCCACCAGCGCATGCATCGCCGAGAAACTGCGCTCCATCCTTGCAAGCAGATAAGTTAGCACATCCGGCCCGACCGGAAGCTGGCGGTCGTCAAACAGCTTGACCAGTACGGCCGCCAGCAACGTGTCATCCGGGCGCCCCACGGCGACGGCCGGCGCCGCGGTCAGCCGGGACCTCAGGTCGGGCAACGCCAGCGACCATCGCGACGGCGCGCTTCGCGACGTAATCAGCAGGTGGCCGCCGCGCTCCGCAACCGCATTGTAAAAATGAAGGAATGGCGTTTCCTCGAATCCTGGGGCAACACCGTCAACGATCCAGCATTTTCCGCCATCGTCGAAAGCCGCCAGGGGCTGCGCCGCGATATCGGTATTCCGGACAACCCGCGCGCCGGACCGCGCCCGCCAGACTTCCGCCATATGGGTCTTACCGCTGCCGGCCGGTCCGTGAATGATCAGGGCCGGCGCCGGCCAGTCCGGCCAGCGATCCAGCCAGCCGACCGCGTCGCGGTTGCACGGCGCCAGAAAGAAATCGCCCGCGCCGAGCGCCTGCCTGTGCGGAAGGTCGAAAACCAGTTGTTCGATCACGTGCCGCCTTCTTCCTCTTCCCGTGGCTTCCCTTCAGAATCGTATAGCGGGCTGTCCAGATACTGGCCAAGCAGGAAGCGGGTGAGAACCCCGATGACTACCATGACCGGGACGGCG
The DNA here is from genome assembly GCA_040905865.1 of Alphaproteobacteria bacterium. Taxonomy (NCBI): domain Bacteria; kingdom Pseudomonadati; phylum Pseudomonadota; class Alphaproteobacteria; species Alphaproteobacteria bacterium. The sequence goes on along the minus strand of JBBDQU010000072.1, from coordinate 34,040 downwards.
ATCAGAACGCCGAGAAATCCGAACAACACCCCGCCCGCCATCAACGCGAAGATGATCCAGACCGCATGCAGCCCGACCCGGTCGCCAACCAGCTTCGGCGTGACGAAATTACCCTCCAGGACCTGTCCGACCACAAAGACCGCCGCCACGAGCAGGACCGGAACGACTTCACCGAATTGCGCAATCGCAATGCCCATGCCCACCACGAATCCGAACAGCATGCCAAAATACGGAACGAATGAAATCAGGCCCGTCGTGAAGCCGACGACAATTCCGAAATCGAGCCCGACGACCGTCAGCCCCACGGCGTAAAAAATGCCCAGCAGCAGGCACACAAGCGCCTGCCCGCGCGCGAAACCGGCCAGGGTATCGTCAATAAGGCGGACCTGTTCGCGAATAATCTCGGCCTTTTCGCGCGGCAGCCAGCTGTCCACCCGCGCAATCATCACATCCCAGTCCCGCAACAGGTAGAAGGTCACGACGGGCGTGATGACAACAAGCGACAGCAGCGTAAGGAACATACCGATTCCGCTGACGATCCCCCTGGCAAACCCGGCCATGTATTTCAGCATCGGGTCAGTCGCGGATCCCAGCATTTCCTGTAATTTGCCAATGTCTTCTTCCGACATGCGGCTTTCAACGAATCCCGTCAACTGGCCGGCCTTGTCCCGCAGGGTCGCGACATAGCCGGGCACCTTCTCGACGAATTCGATGATCTGGGCCGTAATTAGCGGCGTCAGCAGCAGGATGATCAACAGCATGATTACAAAGAAGAGCGCCGTGACCAGGGTCGTGGCGAGCATTCGCGAAAAGCCCCTTGCCTCAAGCCTGTCGCAGACGGGATCGAGAATATAGGCGATCGCCATACCGACGACGAACGGCAGCAGAATATCGCGCAGCAGAAATATCAACGCGATAAACACGAGCAGGCCGGCGGTCCAGGCCATGGCGCGTTGTGCGGTCGTCATCGTTCTTTCCCGGAAGATTTGCGACGCAGCAACCTATCCGCTTTTTCGGTCGCCGACCATTCCGGCGGCACGACGCGAACGCCGAAGACCCAGCGCCCCAGGTAGGCCAGCCCGGAAAGCACCGTTGTCACGCCGACAAGCACGCTCAACGTTGGCAGCATGCCGAAATCCGGGAGACCTATACCTTGATTCGCCAGCACGGCGCAGACCAGCATGATCTGCATTAATGTATTGAGTTTGCTTATAAAAAAAGGTCTCATTTCAATCGGGTTACCGAGCGCGTGAAACATTACCGTGCCGCCGACGATCAGCACATCGCGAAATACGACCAGTATAACCAGCAGAGTATCGATATATCCGGCCTGGCCAAGCGTGATATACGCGCTGACCAGCAGCGCCTTGTCGGCAATCGGGTCCAGGTAGGTGCCCAACCGGGTTACCAACCCATACCGTTTGGCGATGAACCCGTCCAGCCCGTCCGAAACGCCGGCTGCGACGAAGACCCAGAAGGCCGCCTCCAGAAATCCGTACAGGATCAGCCAGACCAGAATCGGCACCGCGAACAAGCGCAGCAGGGTGATTAGATTCGGAATACTGCCGACGAAACCGCCGGAACCCACTGCCTAGTTGCCCCTGTCTGCGTGCAGGGTCCAGCGGGCATCCTGGGCATTGTAGCGAAGGTCGAGATCCTGCTGCGCCAACGCCAGGCGAAGCTGTGCCGGGTTCCCCACATAGGATAATGTCACCTCAGCAAAAGCGACTGACAGACGCACGACCCGGACCTGTTTCATCCCGGCTATGCCGCGCAGCCGACCCCGAATATCGAGCCAGGTCTCGAGGCTGTCCAGCGGGATATATAGCGCCATGCTGTTTTCAACGCCGTGCTCCAGCAGGTTGTCGCGCTTCCACGATTCATTCGCCTCATCCGCCAGGGCCCGCGCGGCGCGATCCAGAAACGTATCGCGCGGTTCCTCCGCGACGGCGTCAAACCGCCGAACCCCCGTCTGCTGCTGCACGCCTTCATAAAACAGGGTCGACACGGTCTCAAGGCGCATTGCGCCGTCACCCGGGCTGATCTGAAGATTCGCGGCGACAACCATCACATTACGGGTATCGTACCTGGCCCCGATTTCCACCAGCCTGTCCGCCTGTCCCTGAAGGGCCTGTTCTGCGCCGATGACCGCAATATCCTGCAGGTCGCCAACCGGCACGACCAGCGGCAGCAATACGTTGCCTAGGCGCTGGCGCGTCCAGGCGGCGAACCACGGATTGGGATCGTCCCACAGGCTGGAGACCCCGGCGGATTGGAATACCGGCAGGACGAGTACGGGCTGGCTCGCCGTTTCCGCGTAAGGAATATTCGCCTGGCGCAACAGGGCGCGCACCGCATCGGGCTTGAAGCGGGTGGTCAAGGTAGCGATATAGCGGCCGCCGCCAAATTTTTCGCTTTCGATGGAATAGTCCCGCACCATCTGCGTGACCGCCTGGGCGTCCACCGCCGGCAACCGGTCATGATCGGCGCGAAGCGTCATGCGCATCAGCAACTGGCGAAGCGCTGCCTGCTGTCCGCGCGCAATACCGATCGCCTTCGCCTTCAATTCGTCTTCGGCCTGCGCATCGACCGGTACGCCGGTCACGGTGAAGGCATCGGCGGCGCGTGCGCCGACGGAAACGGTTAGCGCAATAGCACAGCCGAACAGTACAATTGCGAAAGAGATTGGCCGGAAGAGCCGGTGGAGCATTGCAAAGCATCCCGGATCAAGTATTTTCAGCCCAATGTATAGCCGTTTGCCTGTGAGGATGCCATAGTCAGCGATTTTCCGACCAAAGGCCTGACCTACCGCGACGCCGGTGTCGATATCGATGCCGGGGACGCCCTGGTCGAGGCCATCAAGCCCCTCGCCCGCAGTACGGCGCGCGCCGGCGCCGATGCCGCCCTGGGCGGTTTCGGCGGGCTGTTCGACCTGAAAGCGGCCGGTTTCCGGGATCCCGTCCTCGTCGCGGCAACCGACGGCGTGGGGACAAAGCTCGCCATCGCCATCGCCGCGAACCGGCACGATACCGTCGGTATCGACCTTGTCGCAATGTGCGTAAACGACCTTGTCGTCCAGGGCGCCGAGCCACTGTTCTTCCTCGATTATTTCGCCAGCGGCAAGCTGGACACGGGCATTGCCGCAACCGTGGTCAGCGGAATTGCGGTTGGCTGCCGACAGGCCGGCTGCGCCCTGATCGGCGGCGAAACTGCGGAAATGCCGGGCATGTACGCCGATGGCGATTACGATCTCGCCGGGTTTTCCGTCGGCGCGGCGGAGCGCGAGTCGATTCTGACCGGCAAATCGGTCACCGCGGGCGACGTCATTCTCGGGCTGGCGTCGAGCGGCGTACATTCGAACGGCTATTCGCTCGTCCGGCGCATTGTCGCGCAGTCTGGGCTGGATTTTGCCGACGAAGCTCCCTTCGCGCCGGGAACCGGCCTCGGCGACGCCCTACTGACGCCGACAAGGATATATGTGAAAAGCTGCCTCGCCGCGCTGAAAATCGGCGGTATCCGGGCCTTCGCCCATATTACCGGCGGCGGCCTGACCGAAAACCTGCCCCGCGTGCTGCCGGATGGCCTGGCCGCGGCTTTGAACCCCGCGTCATGGCCGACGCCGCCGATTTTCGACTGGCTCGCCCGGCAGGGCGACATTTCTGACGGGGAAATGCGCCGGACATTCAATTGCGGTATCGGCATGGTCGTTATCGTCGACGCCCGGTCGACCGTGGCCATCCGTTCCGTAATGGAACACGCCGGTGAAGACGTCTTCGAGATCGGCCGAATCGTACCGCGCAACGGTGGCACCGCCGTGACTTTCGCCCCGGACATCACCCCTTAATGCTCCGCGTCGCGGTTCTCATTTCAGGCCGGGGCAGCAACCTGCAGTCCCTCATCGACGCCTGCCGGCAGGACGGTTTTCCGGCGCGGATCGTCGGCGTCATTTCGAACCGCGCCGATGCCCTCGGCCTGCAACGTGCCGCCGCAGCCGGAATCGAAACCGCGGTGATCAGCCACAGCGACTACGCCGACCGCAGCGCTTTCGATGCAGCGCTGGATACGCGGATTCGCAAATTCGAGGCCGAACTGGTCTGCCTGGCGGGATTCATGCGGCTCCTCACCGCCGCATTCGTGGACAGCTGGCGCGACCGGTTGATCAATATCCACCCGTCGCTGCTGCCTGCCTACAAGGGACTCGATACGCAGCAGCGCGCCCTGGACGACGGCGTCCGGATTTCCGGCTGTACGGTCCATTTCGTCCGGCCGGACATGGATACGGGGCCCGTCATCGTCCAGGCGGCGGTGCCGGTTTTCGACGAAGACGACGCGGACAGGCTGACCGCCCGGATCCTGGCGCAGGAGCATGTCATCTACCCGCTGGCCGTGAAGCTGATTGCCGAGAAACGGGTGCGCGTCGCCGGAAACCGGGCGATGGTGGACCTGCCTCCGGGCCCCGAAAAGGCGTTGATATGCCCGTCAGCCGTCGTGTAAATTCGCCCTTCACGGGATACGAAAAGACCGGATTCAGTTGCCGCATCAGTTAATTGGGAGAGAACCGATCATGCATAAGTTGGAGTTCAAGGATGCGCCGAGGGAAAATCTCCAGACCTGGAGCATGCTGGTGAAACTGCTGGGTTGGGGCGCCGCAGCCACGGCCGTATTCCTGCTGATCCTGGCAGCGGCGATGACATAGATCTGACGACACTTGTAACTGATCGGTCCAGTGGAAAACAGGTTACGGCGGCGAATTCATTCGCCGCCGCGTTTCCCCGATTTCAGCCGACGATTTCGGTCTGGCTGAAGAAGAACGCTATTTCCTGCGCGGCCGTTTCGGGCGCATCGGAACCGTGTACGGAATTTGCTTCCACGGATTCTGCGAAATCCTTGCGGATCGTGCCCGCATCGGCGTTTGCGGGATTGGTCGCGCCCATGATCTCGCGGTTTCGGGCAATGGCGTTTTCGCCCTCGAGGACCTGCAGCACGACGGGACCGGAAATCATGAAGGCGCACAGGTCACCGAAGAACGGGCGCTCGCGATGCACGCCGTAAAACGACTCCGCCTGCGCACGGGTCAACTGCGCGCGCTTCTGCGCCACGATGCGAAGCCCGCCTTCTTCAAACCGGGCGTTGATGGCGCCGGTCAGGTTACGGCGCGTAGCGTCCGGCTTGATGATCGACAAAGTACGTTCAACGGCCATGGATCTGGTTCCTTCGATTGGTTCTGATATGGGTATTCGGGCGAATTTGGGCGGCGTTATAGACGGCTAATCTCGGGGGAGCAAGGGCGCCTCCAACTGCCGGAGACGGATGTGGTTCAGGCGTCGTCCATGGTTCCGCCGGTATTGGCTTCGGCCTTTTTCTCCCAGGCGCCGTGCTCGGATTGCTGCCAATAGGTCAGGTGATGCCCGGCGGCAAGGTATTCGCGCCACCTGTCGCGCGCCGCGGCGACTGCTTCGTCGTCATGACCGTCAAACAACTCGCAGGCCAGGTCGAATTCGGCTATTCGGGACGACACCGCGCCATCTGTCAGGAACAGGACTGTGGCGCCATTCGGATTTTCGTCCGTTTCGGTCAGCCAGACAGGCTGCTCCGCCGCATTGCCGTCCACCGCGCTGCCATGCGGCAGGAAACTGTCGTTGCTGTATGTCCACAGTTGCCCGTTCAGAGCCTCGACCCGTTCGGAAGAACGCGCCATCACGACGGCCCGCCAGCCCCGCGACCGCGTCCGTTCCAGCAACTGCGGCAGCGCCCGGTCCAGCGCGGTTTGCAGCAGGTGATAAAACCGAATTTCCGTCACGTCGTTCGCCGTACCGGCCGGAACGTCCGGCGCTCATCAGTCTTCGTAATAATCCCGGACAAGCCGGTCGAGTAGCAACACGCCATAGCCGGTTCCCCCTTTCGGAACCGTATCGGTGTCCTTCGTCGACCAGGCCATCCCGGCGATATCGAGATGCGCCCAGGGCGTCTTGTTGACGAAGCGCAACAGGAACTGCGCTGCGGTAATCGACCCGGCTGGCCGGCCGCCGACATTCTTCATGTCGGCGATATCGCTGTTGATCTGCTTGTCATAGGCTTCGTGCATCGGCAACCGCCAGACTTTCTCGTTGGTCGCGTTGCCAGCCGCTGTGAGGTTTTCGCTCAACGTATCGTCATTGGAGAACAGACCCGCATATTCATGGCCGAGACCCATGATGATCGCGCCCGTCAGGGTCGCGAGGTCCACAATGAACTGCGGCTTGAAACGATCCTGCGTGTACCAGAGCGCATCGGCGAGAACCAGTCGCCCTTCGGCGTCGGTATTGATCACTTCTATTGTCTGGCCGGACATCGACGTCACCACATCGCCGGGCCGTTGCGCATTACCGTCCGGCATGTTTTCGACAAGTCCTAGGATGCCAATGACATTGGCCTTTGCCTTGCGGCCAGCAAGCGCCTTCATCAGGCCCGCAACCGTGCCGGCGCCGCCCATGTCCCATTTCATGTCTTCCATGCCGGCGCCCGGCTTCAGCGATATGCCGCCGGTATCGAACGTGACCCCCTTGCCGACAAAGGCAATCGGCCGCTTTGACGCCGCCGCCCCGTTCCACTGCATGATCACCAGCTTGCTTTCGCGCTCGGAGCCCTGGCCGACGCCCAGTAGCGAGCCCATGCCAAGCTTCGCCATCTGCTTTTCATTCAGCACCTCGACCTTGACCCCCAGCCTGGTCAGTTCCTTGGCGCGGTTTGCGAAACTTTCCGGGTAGAGCTCGTTCGGAGGCGCCGAAACCAGATCGCGGGTGAACCACACACCATCGGCAACAGCGTCCAGCGCCTGGAACATACCGCGCGCCGCGCCAGCACCCTTGAGCCGCAGGGTCAGCGATTTCAGCGTCGGCTTCTTGTCCTTGGGTTCCTTTGTCCGGTAGCGGTCATAGCGGTAGCCTTTCAGCCGCACCCCCAGCGCGATCTGGGCCGCAACACCCGCTGCTTCTTCAAGGTCGTTATCCAGCAGGATATGCGCGTCTTTTTCACCCACATTGTTCATATGCGCGCAGATACGACCACCCAGCGCCTGTTGCGCAAGCTCGTCCAGGCCGCTCCCATATCCGACCAGCAGCACCCTGCTGTTTTTGATGCCGGCGGGCGCCAGAATTTCAAGTGACTGCCCCTTGGCGCCGGTGAAACGGCTCGCCGAGATCGCGCGCGCCACGGCGCCGGCAGTCTTCTTGTCGATGTCTTCGGCGGAGGGTGTCAGGACGGCGCCCTCCTTTACGCCCACTACGACGGCGCCGGATGACGGGAAACCAAGCGAGGCGAAAGAGATTTTCATGATTTGCTCCAGACTGACACGAGGCGGCCAAATATTCGGCACGGCATATTCGATTGCCGCCGGACACCGGCGCCGCCACCCTTCCGCCGCAGTCTAACCGGGTTCCGGCGGAAAGGAAATGAAACGCAAGGCGCCGACCGGGTAAAGCATTCGAAATGGCCTTGCATTTGCGGTTCACCGGGCATAAACGCGTCGCATGAATTCTCCCCGACTTTCCGCGCTGGTCGTCGCGCATAATGAGGAAGGACAGCTGGCCGACTGCCTCCAGGCACTCCGCTTCGCGGATGAACTGGTCGTCGTGCTGGACAAATGCACCGATGGCTCGAAGGCCATCGCCGAGAAGATCGCCGACCGGATCGTCGAAGGCAGATGGGATATCGAGGCTGAACGCCAGCACGCGGGAATCGACGCCTGTACCGGCGACTGGATACTGCATATCGATGCCGATGAAAGGGCGACGCCGGAACTGGCAACCGAAATCAGAACCGCCATCGAAGGCGCCGCACCGGGCTATTTTCTGATACCATTCGACAATTACATCGGTGACCGGCTGGTGCGATATGGCTGGGGCGGATCGTTCGGCGTCAGCGCCGCTGCGCGCCTGTATACGGCTGGCGCGAAGCGGTTCGGGGGACAGGCAATCCATCCCGAAGTCATCATGACCGGCGAGAAACGCCGGCTGAAAACCCCGATCATTCATTATCACGACCGCGATATCTCCGACATGATCCAGCGCTTCGACCGCTACACGACCATGAAGGCCCGCGACCTTCGTGCGGCAGGCGATATCGGCACGTTCCGCAGCAATTTTCGCCGCGTTTTTACGCGCTTTTTCAAGTGTTACGTGCAGCGCAAGGGTTACCGGGAGGGTTATTACGGATTCCTGATCGGCCTTTTCGCCGGCCTGATGCCCCTGATCGCGCATCTGAAGGCCCGGCTGGAAAACGAATAGGAGCCGCCGCAGGGGCGGGCTACCGGTCTGCGAGCACGATAATCAAGGCGATTCGCCACCCCGCCACGGCTCGACACGGGACCCGGCAGCGTAAACCAAAGATTTGATTCCGGTCTTTACGGATTCTAAAAAAGGATAGAATATCAGATCGTTCCGGGCTAATACTCATCCGGCATAGAATGAATGGGCAATGAATTTTCTGACGCGTTACATCCTCAAACAGATCCTCATCGCGACGGTATTCGTTTCGGTAATTCTGTGTTTTGCGATCTGGCTTACCCAGTCGCTGCGTCTTGTCGACCTGATCATCAATCGCGGTCTGCCGCTTTCGATGTTTGCGTATTTGGCCTCGCTGCTGCTTCCGCGGTTTCTCACCATTGTCCTGCCAATTGCCATTTTTTGCGCCACCCTGTTCACCTACAACAGACTGACGACCGACAGCGAGATCGTCGTCATGCGTTCGGCGGGCGTCAGCCAGCTGACGATTGCCCGGCCGGGATTGTTCGCCGGCGCACTGGCCGCTGTCGTCATGGCGGTTATCAATCTCTATCTGCTTCCGGTGTCGTATCGCGAGTTCAAGGAATTGCAGTTTGAGATCCGGAACGACTACAGCAGCATCCTGCTACAGGAAGGCGTATTTAATTCGCTCGGAGAAGGAGTCACCGTCTTTATTCGCGACCGCACGTCGGACGGCGAATTGCGCGGTATCCTGGTGCATGACAGCCGCGACAGCAGCCGCGACCAGGTCACGATGATGGCCGAACGCGGCGCCATCGTGCAGTCCGAGGAAGGCCCGCGCGTCATTCTGATCAATGGCAACCGGCAACAATTCGACCGGTCGAAGGGCGAAATGTCTCTGCTGTATTTCGACCGGTATGTCGTCGAAATCGGCAACAGCCCGGAAGCAAGGGAAACCCGCTACCGCGATCCGCGCGAACGGTTCCTGCCGACCCTGCTGTTTCCCGGAAATTCGCCGGATGAACAGCACAACCGGGACAAGCTGATCGCGGAAGGCCATAATAGACTGACGATGATCATGCTGCCTGTTACCTACAGTGCAATCGGCATCGCAATGCTGCTGATCATGCCCTTCAGCCGGCGCGGGCAGACGAAAACGATCCTGATTGCTATCGCACTGGTCACCGTTGTCGCGATCGGACAGGTCAGCATGAATAATCTGGCTACACGCTACGCGGCCGCCATTCCGGGCATGTATCTGGTGACTATCGTACCCTTGCTGATAGCCATCTACCTTCTGTTCGGACAGTCGCGCAGGCGCGACATTCCAGCCTCCCTTCCGGCGCAATAGGCAATGGCCATGGTATTGTCAGCAACACTGTCGGCTTATCTGGCGCGTCATTTCGGCTTCTGGCTGGCCAGCGTCTTCGCGGGTATTACAGCGGTCGTCCTGATGTTCGACATCGTCGAAATGCTGCGCAGGTCAGCCGACAAGGAAGATGTCGCCCTTTCAATCGTGATCCAGATGAGCCTGTTCAAACTGCCGCATCTAATACAGCAGATGTTGCCTTTCTGCATTCTGTTCGGCGCGACGCTCGCGTTCTGGCGACTGTCCAGGGCCAACGAACTCGTCGTTTCGCGTGCGGCGGGGATCTCCGTCTGGCAGATTCTGGCACCGACGATCTGCATCGCACTACTGGTCGGCGTCTTTCAGGTCACCGTCTTCAATCCCGTCGCAGCAGTGATGCTTTCCAAATTTGAAAAGCTCGAATCCCAATATCTCAATCAGTCCACCAGCCTGTTGTCGGTCTCGAGCGGCGGATTGTGGCTGCGGCAATCCGACGTCGGCGGGCAATCCGTCATCCACGCCACCCGGGTGGCCCAGTCGGATATGTCGCTCCAACAGGTCACGATCTTCCTGTATGAAGGCGAGGATCGGTTCACCGGACGGATCGACGCGGAAAGCGCGCAACTCAAGGATGGTTACTGGGATATCTCGAATGCCTGGATTTCGCAGCCTAACACAACCACCTATCACGTCGACCGTTACCGGCTGAACACGGATCTCACACTGAACAAGATCCTGGACAGTTTCGCATCGCCCGAAACACTGTCGTTCTGGGAACTGCCCTCGTTCGTCGCAAATCTGGAAAGCGCCGGGTTTTCCGGCCTCCGGCACAAGTTGTACTGGCAGTCGCTGCTGGCCAGCCCTGTCCTCCTCGCGGCCATGATCCTGATAGCCGCGATATTTTCGCTGCGGACCACGGGACGCGTCGGCGCTTCGGCTTCGATTGCCGGCGCCGCCTTCAGCGGTTTTTTGCTGTATTTTGCGTCCGACCTTGTATACGCACTCGGTCAGTCAGCGAGCATTCCCAGCACACTCGCGGCATGGGCGCCCGCCGGCGTTAGCGGGCTTCTCGGCATCGCCATGCTGTTTCATTTCGAGGACGGATGATGGTGTTCCATTGTCGCATATTCGCCGTTATCGGTCTTCTGCTTGCCATATCGTTTTCGGCGACGGGTCAGGACCTGAACATACCGGTGCTGATTCAGGCGGATGAATTGACGCAGGATCAGGAACTGGGCAACGTCGTCGCCAGGGGAAATGTCGAAATCACCCAGGGCGAGCGGCTGCTGTTTGCCGATACGGTCAGCTACAACCAGAAAAGCAATACAGTCACCGCTTCGGGTAATGTCATTCTGCTGGAGCCGGGAGGGGATACCGTATTCGCCGACTACGTCGAACTGACCGAGTCCATGCGGGATGGCGTCATCCATAGAATCAAGATTCTGCTGGCGGATAACAGCCGGTTTGCCGCCAATTCCGGCCAACGGACGAACGGAAACCGGACAGTTTTGAGCAAGGCTTTATATTCGCCCTGCGAGGTCTGCAGGGAAAATCCCGAAAAGGCACCATTGTGGCAGATCAAGGCCAACACGATTGTACATGACAAGGCCGCGCAGGAAATTCGGTACAAGCATGCGTGGATGGAAATATATGGCTACCCGGTTGCCTACACGCCATATTTTATGCACCCGGACCCGACAGTCGACCGGAAGAGCGGCTTTTTGACGCCGTCATTCGGGTCCAGCGGCCAGTTGGGCGCCTTCACGCAGGTTCCGTATTTCTGGGCCATCGACAACAGCAAGGATATCACCTTCGCACCGATAATTACCAAAGGCGAAGGCGTCGTATTCGCCGGAGAATACCGGCAGCGATTTGATTCGGGCATCATCGAATTTTCAGGCAGCCTCGCGGAGGCGGATCGGCGGATCGGCTCGAATGTTGTCGAGGAAATCCGGAAAGACGAAATCCGCGGTCACGTTTTTGGCCATGGCAGGTTCGATATTGACGACACCTGGCGCACCGGTTTTGACGTAGAACGTGCCACCGACCGCAGCTATCTGCGCACATTCAAATTTTTCGGCAGCCCCGGCAATTCACTGGAAACAAACGCGTTCATCGAGGGATTCCGCGGACGCAATTATGCGGCCGGCAATATATTCCTGTTTCAGGATCTGCGCAGCGGATTGCGGCCGAACACGCCAAAGATCGCTCCCCTGCTCGACTTCAATCATGTCGGCCAGCCGTCCCGTTGGGGAGGGAAGTACGTGATCGACGCCAGCTTCAGATCGCTGTACCGCGGGGACAGGTCGGATGTGCAGATGATGTCGCTGGAAATGGGCTATGAACTGCCTTTCATCGCCGATGCGGGCCATATCACGACCTTCAGCGCTAGCCTGCGCAACGACCTCTACCATGTTGAGCACAACAGCGCCGCAATTTCGGAAGATGACGGGTTTACTGGACGCATATTTCCGCAGGTCTCGGCCCATTGGCGATACCCGTTCGTTCGGAATTCCGGTTCCAGCAGACAACTCATAGAGCCGATCGCAGCAGTCGTTCTCGCCCCCAATGGCAGCAATCCGGGCGCCATCCCCAGCGAGGACAGCACGGTTGTGGAAATCGACGACACCAACATTCTCAGCGCCGACCGTTTCCCCGGTATCGACCGGGTCGAAAGCGGTCAAAAGGTTGTATACGGCCTGAATATGGGGGTGTTCGGCGCCGGGGACGGCCAGACGACAGCGTTCATCGGCCAGAGCTACCGGATTCATGCCGATGAGGATCTCGCCAATCAGTTCGGCATCGAACGCCATGTTTCCAATATCGTTGGGCGCGTCGACGTCCGCCCGAACCGCTACCTCGATCTTCTTTATCGCTTCCGCGCCGACGACGACGCATTGGATTTCGTACGTAATGAATTGGGGTTTACCGCCGGCACGGATGCATTTCGGATCAGCAGTAACTATCTGTTCATCGCCGCAGATCCGAACGAGGCGGCGCTGGAGGAACGGGAAGAAATCCGCATTTCAGCGCAATCGAAGATTAACGATTTCTGGACCGTATCCGCCCAGACCCATCGGGACCTCGACAGCAATGGGGGAACACTTTTCAGCGGAATGCGTATAACCTATGAAGATGAATGCGTCATATTTACCGCGGATGCGGAACGCCGATTTACAAGGGACGCGGATTTCGATCCGGCAGATTCCATCATCTTCCGGGTATCCTTCAAGCATCTGGGCGCGGTTGCATCACAGGTGTACTAGCATGGACACAATATTGAAAATCAACGGGAAGGGATTGTCCGGTCGCCCAAGCGCCGCGGGCCGTCGCATCGTTAAACAGATTATCGCCGTGATCATCGTATTGTTCGCCTGCGGCGCCGCGCCGCTTCAGGCGCAGGGCGTGTTGCGGATCGCGGCGGTCGTCAACGACAGGGTCGTTTCCGTCCTGGACGTCATCGAACGCATGAAATTCGTCATGTTTTCGACCGGAATGCCCAATACCGCCGATAACCAGCGACGCCTGTCGCAGCAGATCCTGCGCACCCTCGTCGACGAGGAAATGCAGCTACAGGAAGCTAAAAAACAAAATATTACGGTCAGCGACCGCGACATAGACAACGCGATCCGCACCCTTGAAGAGCGAAACCAGATGCAACCCGGCGACCTGGAAAAGCTGTTGCAGAGCAGACAGATTTCCATCGCCACACTGCGCAAGAAACTGGAAGCGGAAATCGCCTGGGGCCGTACCGTCAGCCGTAAATTACGCAGCGAGGCCAGGGTCAGCGACGACGCTATTGATGAAGAACTGGCCCGGATCGAGTCCCAACTCAGTCAGCCCCGGTTGCGGGTCTCGGAAATCCTGCTGGGCATCGACGACCCGAACCAGGAAGACGAAGTCCGCCGGACAGCGCTCCGGCTGAAGGATCAGTTGAACGCCGGCTCCAATTTCGCCGCGCTTGCCCGGTCCTTTTCGCAGAGCACGACAGCTTCGGTCGGAGGCGATCTCGGCTGGATTCAGGCAGGACTGCTGAGCGACGAACTGGACGCCGCGATTGCATCGATGAACCCGGGAGATGTCAGCGACCCGATTCGGACGGTCGCCGGCTATCATCTGCTGTACCTGCGCGACCGACAGACGGTGGCAGGGAGTGATGTCGGCGATACCGTTATCGACCTGCGGCAGATCGTCTTCCCCCTGGCCAAAGGCGCAACGGCGGCGGAAACGGAGGCGCAACAGGCGGCAGCCGATCAGATCCGAACCGCCATAACCGGATGCGACGACCTGCCTGCCCTGATCGAATCCGTCGGTACCAGCGAAAGCGGATCGCTCGGCAATATCAGGCTTGGCGATTTGCCGCAGAATATTCAGGCCGCGGTCGGCACGCTAAACGTCGGAGAGGCAAGCCAGCCGGTCGTATCGGACGCCGGCCCCGTGATCCTGTTCGTTGTATGCGGGCGTGAGGCCCCCATGACGAACCTGCCCGACCGGAAGGAAGTTCAGGACCAACTGACCAACAAACGCTTTGAACTGCTTTCCAGGCAATATCTGCGGGATCTGCGCCGCAATGCCTATGTCGACCTGCGGGAATAAAGACCCGTGGCCGGCCCGCTTGTGCTCACCATGGGCGAACCCGCCGGCATTGGCGGCGAGGTGGCGCTGAAGGCCTGGCTCGCACGAGAATCCGAGGCTGTACCGCCGTTCTTCATGATCGACGATGCCGACCGCCTCGCGACCCTTGCCGAACGGCTGGGCTGGCTTGTTCCAATCACGCCGATCGGTGCGCCGGAGGAAGCCGCGGCAATATTCGCGGACGCGCTGCCCGTTCTGTCGCGTCCGCTCAGTAATTTTCCGATACCCGGCACCGCTGACCCGGCGCATGCGGGCGCCGTGATCGCGGCGATCGACGAGGCCGTGGACCTGGTGGTCACGGGCCGCGCCGCCGCCGTCGTGACAAACCCGATTCACAAACTGACCCTGACCCAGGCGGGCTTCCATCACAACGGTCACACTGATTACCTGGCCGAACTGGCCGGCGACGGATCGCGTGCGGTCATGATGCTCGCCTGCGCATCGCTTCGGGTCGTACCGCTGAGTGTCCATATTTCCCTCCGCGACTCTATCCAGGCGCTGACCGAGGACGCCATCATTGAAACCGCAAACATCACCGCCGCCGCCCTGACGCGTGATTTCGGCATCGCGCAGCCGCATATCGTTATCGCCGGCCTGAATCCCCACGCCGGCGAAGGCGGCACCATGGGCCGGGAGGATACGGACATCATCGCGCCGGCAATCGAAAAACTGAAGCGCGCTGGCCTGTCGGTTCGCGGGCCCGCCCCTTCGGATACCCTGTTTCATGAGCGTGCGCGAAGCGAATACGACGCCGCGATCTGCATGTATCACGATCAGGCCCTGATCCCGATCAAGACGATCGATTTCTTTTCCGCCGTCAACGTGACCATCGGCCTGCCGTTCATCCGGACATCGCCGGACCATGGCACCGCATTCGAGATCGCCGGCACCGGCGTCGCCGACGAACGCAGCCTCATTGCCGCACTCAGGATGGCGGCCATGATGGCGGACCGCCGACTTGCCGGCATTACCACCGCCGACGCAGGCCATGCCTGAAACTTTCCCTGGCGCCATCGCCGCCCTGCCACCCCTGCGCGAGACAATCACGACATATGGTCTCGCTGCTAAAAAGGCGCTGGGGCAACATTTTCTGCTCGACCTGAACCTGACGGGCCGGATCGCCCGCGCCGCGGGCGACATCACTTCAGGGACAGTCATCGAAGTCGGCCCCGGACCGGGCGGACTTACCCGCGCCCTGCTGATCGCCGGCGCGCGCCGGGTTATCGCGATCGAGCGCGACGCCCGCTGCATTGAGGCATTGCAGCCCCTGCGGGACGCAGCACGCGGTCGGCTGGAAATCATCGAAGCGGATGCCCGGACGCTGGATTTTGACTGTCTTGGCGATGCCCCGCGACGGCTGGTATCCAACCTGCCTTATAATGTGGGCACGCATCTGCTGGTCGGCTGGCTGATCGGGACCGATTCAATCACGGGCATGACGCTGATGTTCCAGCGGGAAGTCGCGGACAGGATTGTCGCCCGGGCCGGCGACCCGGCCTATGGGCGTCTTTCGGTCCTGGCGAACTGGCGTTGCCAGACAGAGCGGATATTCAATGTGCCAGCGCGCGCGTTTACCCCGCCGCCCAGGGTCGATTCCGCGGTTGTCTCGCTGACTCCCTATACGAACTTACCGCATCCGGTGGACCGCGAAGCGCTGCAAAAAGTGACGGCGGCAGCTTTCGGGCAGCGCCGGAAAATGCTGCGGGCCGCGCTGAAGGGGCTGGTTCGGGATCCGGCCGGGCTACTCGACAGTGCCGGCATTACCGCCACCGCGCGCGCCGAAACCATCGATATCGCCGGATTTGCCGCGCTGGCCAGGGCTTACCAGGCAAGCCGCGCAAACCATGATCTGATCTAGCGACCCTGACGCAGCCCCTTGACGAATTCGCCCAGCCCGATCTGCCTGTCGCGTCTCAGACGTTCCGCCTTCAGCAGGGCGAGCGCAGAATCCACGCTTTCTTCCACATCGCGATTGATGATGATGTAGTCGTATTCGGCGTAATGGGTCATTTCGTCCGCCGCCTTCGCCATGCGCGAGGCAACCACCTGCGCGCTGTCCTGGGCTCGGGTATTCAGTCGATGCTCCAGTTCCCGCATGGAAGGCGGCAGGATGAAGACGCTGACCAGATCGTCCCGCGCCTGTTCCATCAGTTGCTGGGTTCCCTGCCAGTCGATGTCGAACAGCACGTCCCGCCCCTGCGCCAGCAGTTCCTCCACCGGCGCTCGCGGCGTGCCGTAATAATTGTCGAAGACCTTGGCGTATTCCAGAAATTCGCGGCGGTTCACCATCAGGTTGAAGGTCGTCACATCGATGAATTCATAATCGATCCCGACCCGTTCCCCGGGCCGTTTGGGGCGCGTCGTCGCCGAAACCGACATCGTAATCTCGCTGTCCCGTGCGAGAATCTCGCGGGATATCGTCGTCTTTCCCGCCCCGGATGGCGATGACAGCACAAACATCAGCCCGCGGCGGCGCACGGCAAACGGATCATCGTTCAACGGTATTCACTCCACATTCTGCACCTGTTCCCGCAACTGATCGATGGTGGCCTTGAGGTCCAGGCCGATCCTTGTCATTGCGATATCGTTCGATTTTGAACACAGCGTATTTGCTTCCCGATTGAATTCCTGGCACAGGAAATCGAGCCGCCGACCGATGGCGGTTCCCTCCCCCAGCAATTCCCGGGCCTGGGCGATATGCGCCTTGAGGCGGTCGATTTCCTCCAGGATATCGTTTTTTACCGCCAGCAGCGCCAGTTCCTGCGCCAGCCTTTCCCCGGTAACGACATTCGTTGCCTCGAGCAGCGCGGCAACCTGATCCGCCAGACGGTCCCGCGCGCTTTCCTGCCGCGCCCGGGCGGCAGCTTCGGCCGCGACGACCAGCGACTCCATCTCCGACACCCGCGCCTCCAGCATCACCAGAAGTTTGCGTCCCTCGCTTTGCCTCGCGGTTCGCAGCGCCTCCAGCGCCCGGGTAAGGGACTCCAGATAGGCCTTGCGACGGGCTTCTTCCGCCGCTTCATCCTTTTCGGCCTCCTGCGGTTCGACGACGCCGCGAACATTGAACAGCGCCTCGACCTGCATGTTCTCCTGGCCCATTTCCCGCGCGACGTCGATCAACTGCTGCAGGAACACGCGATTGACCTGCAGCGATGATTCCCCGCTGTTGCGCTGCAGGTTCAACGAGGCATTTATCGAGCCCCGCTTGAACATTTTTCCGATCGCTTCCCGTGCCGCCAGTTCGACATCGTCATTGCCCGCCGGCAGCCGAATCCGGATATCCAGCCCACGCGAATTCACGCTTTTAATTTCCCATTCCCAGGCGGTATCGGCCAGTTCGCCGCGTTCACGGGCAAACCCTGTCATTGATGCGAGCACGGTAGTGTTTCTCCCCGGGGGTAAGATTGGGTATGGGATACTATATTTACCGCCGCGATACCATTCCATGAGTGGACCCGATCCCGGTCGATACAAACACCATCCGCCGTTGCCCGATATAGATGATCGAATCCGGGACCGTAGGCTGGCGACTGACGGTATACCATCCGCGTGGCGGTCGGACGAATCGGCGTTCCGAGGCGAAATATTTGAATACTTTGCGAATTTCCTTTTCCGCCGCACTGGAATGTGTATAGTGCGCGCCTTCCGAAAGGAACCACTCCTTGCCGGCAGTATTGGGCTGCCGGCTCAGGTTCGGACCGTTCCCCCAAAAAGGGACGCCGGGCCGTATTAGCCAGAAGGAGTACGCAATGCCGTACTACGAAACCGTCTTTATTTCCCGCCAGGATATTTCCTCCGCGCAGGTCGATGCCATCAGCGATGCGATGGCCGAGATCATTACCGGCGATGGCGGCCGTATTTCCCGCCGGGAGTACTGGGGCCTCAAGAGCATGGCCTACAGAATGAAAAAGAACAAAAAGGGCCATTACGTCCTGTTCAACTACGAAGCCCCGTCCGCAACCATGCGCGAAATGGAACGCCTGATGGGCCTCAACGAGGATGTCCTGCGTCTCCTGACACTGCGCACCGATGACCTGCCTGAAGAACCATCCGTTGTCATGGCGAACCGCAACGAACGCGGCGGCCGGTACGGACGCGATCGCCCCAGGAGCGACCGGGACGATTCTTCATCGGACAGCAATTCATCGTCCAGCGATGGTTCCGGGACAGCACGAGAAGGTAAAGGAGATTCGGAATGAGTGATGAACGATCCTCAGAAGGCAGTGGCGGTGGTGGCGGCGGGCGCCGGCCGTTTTTCCGGCGGCGGAAGTCCTGCCCGTTCAGCGGGCCGAACGCGCCGACAATCGATTACAAGGATGTCCGGCTGCTGCAGCGTTTCATTTCCGAGCGCGGCAAGATTGTTCCCAGTCGGATTACCGCCGTATCCGGCAAGAAGCAGCGCGTACTGGATCGTGCGATCAAACGCGCCCGATTTCTGGGTCTGCTGCCCTACGTCATTCAGTAGGGTCATTGGTGAAACGCGGTACCCGGTTACAGGACGCCGCTTCGCCGCATCGGGGCTGATAGAGCATTAAGCGACGTACAGGCGATGTGAGTCGTCTGAACCGTATGTGCTGGAGGTTAAAATGGAAGTCATCTTGTTGGAACGGATCGAGAAGCTTGGCCAGATGGGCGAAGTGGTCAACGTCAAGCCTGGATTCGCACGGAATTACCTGTTGCCGCAGAAGAAGGCGCTGCGCGCGACCAAAACCAATATGGAATATTTTTCGAAGGAAAAAGCGCAGCTCGAGGCGGTCAACCTGCAGCGCCGCGCCGAGGCGGAAAAAATCGCCGAAACCATGCAGGGCCTGACAGTGGCAATCATCCGCAACTCCGGCGACAGCGGCCAGCTCTACGGTTCGGTGAACAGCCGCGATATTTCCGACGCCATCTCGGAAGCCGGTTTCACGGTCACACGCGATCAGGTCCTTATCGAGCGTCCGATCAAGATGCTCGGCCTGCATTCCCACCGCATCCGCCTGCATCCCGAAGTCTTCGTCGACGTCATTGTCAATGTCGCCCAGTCGCCGGACGAAGCGGAAGCGCAGCAGCGAATCGGTCATGCGATCATCCCGTCGGAAAGCGGCGACGATGACGACCAGGACGACGACGGCGGCTTCGGTTTCAGCGAATCGGACGTCGGCGCCGCGTTCGGCGACGAAGCGCCCACCGCGCAGGACGAAACGAAAACCGACGCCGAGGACGAAAACACCGCACCCTAGCGCCGCGGTCGGAGGAAATATTTCCTTGCGGGCGGCGCCAGGCGCCGCCCGTTTTTCGTTTCCGGATCAATGCGGTAAATGGTACTGGCGCGTCCTGGAAATCGTCGCAGTCGCCGCCGCATCAAGAAACTATCCCCGCTATTCCAGTTATTCATTCCGCTAAATTCGGACGCGGCATATTTAGCGCCCCAGTTTTGCCACAGAGCCGTGTACAACGCTCTCCATGGAACATGCCGAAAATAATATCGCCAGCCTGCATCGTGATGCGCACGCGGGCCCGGTCTACCGCTCCCCGCCACAGAATGTCGAAGTCGAGGCCGCCCTGCTGGGCGCCATACTGACAAACAACCGCGCCTTCGAGCGGGTATCCGAATTCCTCAAGGCGGACCATTTCTTTGAGCCCGTGCACGGCCGGATATTCGAAGCGGCGGCAAAGCTGATTGAGCGGGGCCAGGTCGCCAGCCCCCTTACCCTCAAGCACTTCTTCGAGAATGACGAAGCCCTGGCGGAGATCGGCGGCACCGCTTACCTGTTCGAACTTGCGGCATCCGTCGTTTCGGTCGTCAACGCGTCGGATTACGGCCGTACGGTGCAGGACCTGTATATCAAGCGCGCCCTGATCGGGCTTGGCGAGGATGTCGTGAACGACGCCTACGCCAACGACATCGAAATTTCCGCCAGCCAGCAGATCGAAAAAACCGAACAGAGCCTGTACGACCTCGCGACAAGCGGCGAAACCGAGCGGGGCTCCGTCACGCTGAAGGAAGCGGCAACGGTCGCACTGCAACTGGCCGAAGAGGCGTTCCGTCGCGATAGCCATATCGTCGGCATAACGACGGGGCTTGACCTGCTCGACCGCAAACTGGGCGGGCTGCATTCCTCCGACCTGCTCATCCTTGCCGGCCGCCCATCCATGGGCAAGACGGCGCTGGCGACAAATATCGCGTTCAACGCCGCGAAGGCGGTGCTGGCCGCCTCGTCCAGGCCGGAAAGCGAGCGAAAGGGCCAGAGCGGTTGCGTCCTTTTCTTTTCGCTGGAAATGTCATCCGAACAACTTGCAACCCGTATCCTGTCCGAGCAGGCCGAACTGCCGTCGGACCGCATCCGCCGTGGCGACGTCAAATCCGATGAATTCACCCGGCTGGTTGCCGCCACGCAGGAACTGCACCGGGTCCCGCTGATCATCGACGACTCGCCGGCATTGTCGATTTCCGCCGTCCGGACCCGTGCGCGACGCATCAAGCGCCAGCATGGCGGGCTGGCGCTGGTTGTCGTCGACTACCTGCAATTGCTGCAGGGTTCGTCCAGCGGCCGCGAACAGAACCGCGTCAATGAAATCGGTGAAATCAGCCGCGGGCTAAAGACACTCGCCAAGGAACTGGAAGTTCCCGTGCTGGCTCTGTCGCAGCTCAGCCGACAGGTGGAATCCCGGGAGGACAAACGTCCACAACTGTCCGACCTGCGTGAATCGGGCTCGATCGAACAGGATGCGGATGTCGTCATGTTCATTTTCCGGGAGGAATATTACCTGGAAAAGGCCGAACCGATGCAGAACGCCGACGAAGCGCGCGACCGGTTCGAAAACCGGGCGCAGGCCTGGCAGGAACGGATCGCCGAGGTGCGGAACACGGCCAGCGTCATCATCGCCAAACAACGGCACGGCCCGGTCGGCGCCATCGACCTGTATTTCGACGGCAGCCTGACCCGGTTTGCGGATCTCGACCGCCAGCACAGCGATCCGGATGCCTACCCCTCCTGAATTGCAGAGCATTTCCCGCAGCGCTTCGATACTGACCATCGATCTTGGCGCGGTACAGTCGAACTATCGCCATATTGCCGCCCTGGCGGCAGGCGCCGAATGCGCCGCCGTCGTCAAGGCGGACGGCTATGGCCTGGGCGCCCTTCGGGTTGCCCGCGCGCTGTGCGCCGTCGGTTGCCGCACCTTTTTCGTCGCGCATCTGGACGAAGCCATTACCCTGCGCGGCGTTCTGCGCGACGAGACAATTTACTGCTTCAACGGTCTCACGCCGGGCGAGGCGCCGGTTTTCGCGGAGTACCGGATCAACCCCGTGCTGAACGATCTGGGCCAGGTGGCAGCCTGGGCGCGGTTCTGCATCGATGCGACCGCGCCACCGGCGGCACTGCATCTCGATACCGGCATGGCGCGGCTCGGCCTGATGCCGGCGGAAGCAAGACGGCTGGCTGCGGAACCGGACAGGCTGAACGGTATCGATCTCGCGCTGGTCATGAGCCACCTCGCCTGCCCCGATACGCCCTGGCACCCCCTGAACCAGGAGCAACTGGCGCTGTTCACCGAACTGACGGCGCCGCTGCCGGGCAGCAGGCGATCCCTCGCCGCAAGCAGCGGCACCTTTCTGGGGCCGGCCTGGCACTTCGATATGGTGCGGCCGGGCGCCGGCCTGTATGGCGTTTCCCCGAATGCGGGAAAACCTAACCCGTTGCGGCAAGTCGTTAGTTTAAAAGGAAAAATTCTGTCCGTGCGGATCGTTGACACCCCCCAGACCGTTGGCTATGGTGCGACCCGCCGGTTCACGAAACCGACGATGGTCGCAACCGTGGCGGCCGGTTATGCCGATGGATATCCGCGCAGCCTCGGCAATGAAGGCAGCGCTTTGCTAGGCGACACGACAGTACCCGTTATCGGGCGGGTATCAATGGATCTGATCACCCTGGATGTCAGCAATGTGCCCAATGTCACTCCCGGCGACTTCGTGGACCTGATCTGTCCCCGGCACGATATCGACGCGCTCGCCGCCGAAGCAGGTACGATCGGTTATGAAATCCTGACCCGGCTCGGCCATCGCTATCATCGCGCCTATATTGAGGGCGACGCATGAACCCGTTTCGTCCCATCGGCAAGGCATTCCTCGGCTTCTTCGAATCGACCGGCATTCTCGTGCTCTTTACCCTGACGGCACTATCGCACTGTATCCGGCCGCCCTTCTATTTCCGCCTGCATGGCCGCCAGATGATCGATATCGGGTATTACTCCCTGCCTGTTGTCGGCATGACGACGCTGTTTGCCGGCATGGCGCTTGGCCTGCAGACCTATGCGGGATTTTCCCGTTTCTCGGCGGAAGATGCCATTGCCAAGGTCGTGGCGCTCGGGATTACGCGGGAACTGGGCCCGGTGCTGTCCGGATTGATGGTCGCCGGCAGGATCGGTGCCGCCATGGCCGCCGAAATCGGCACCATGCGGGTAACAGAGCAGATCGACGCCCTGGATACCCTGTCGACCAATCCGTTCAAATACCTGATCGCGCCGCGCATTGTCGCCGGACTGACCATGTTGCCCGTGCTGGTCTTCGTCGGCGATATCATCGGTATCTTCGGTGGCTATGTGGTATCGGTCTACAAGCTGGGATTCAATCCCGGTATCTATCTGAGCGAAACCTGGAAAGTGCTGGAGTTCAAGGACGTTTTTTCGGGGCTGGTCAAGGCCGCCGCTTTCGGCTTCATCGTGACGCTGATGGGCTGTTTCCACGGCTACAAGAGCCGCGGCGGCGCCCAGGGAGTCGGCGCGGCAACCACCAATGCCGTCGTTTCCGCCTCCATCCTGATCCTGTTTTTCAATTATGTGATTACCGAACTGTTCCTGGTGATATGAGCACGCCAAAGATCAAACTTTCCAATATCCACAAGCGCTTCGGCGAAAAGGTCGTGCTCGACGGGATCGACCTGGAAGTCGGCGCCGGAGAATCGCTGGTCATCATCGGCGGATCGGGCAGCGGGAAATCCGTCATGCTGAAATGCATTCTGGGGCTGCTGACGCCCGACGCGGGCACTATCGAAATCGACGGTGAAGCCGTTGTCGGCATGCGCCGCGCGGATCGGGAACGGGTCAACCGGAAATTCGGCATGCTGTTCCAGGGCGGCGCCCTGTTCGACAGCCTGCCAGTGTGGGAGAATGTCGCGTTCGGACTGATACAGGGCCGCGGCAAGAACCGACGCGAAGCCAAGGAGATCGCACTGGACAAGCTGGCCGCGGTCGGACTCGGCCCCGAAGTTGGCGAACTGTCTCCCTCGGAACTTTCCGGCGGCATGCAGAAGCGGGTCGGCCTGGCGCGCGCCATCGCCACCGAGCCGGATATTATCTTCTTTGACGAACCCACCACCGGGCTCGATCCCATCATGGGCGACGTCATCAACGACCTGATCGTCAAATGCGTTCGCGAACTTGGCGCGACCGCCATGACCATCACCCATGACATGGCCAGCGCCCGCAAGATTTCGGACCGCATCGCAATGCTGTATAAGGGCAGGATCATCTGGGACGGGCGCACCGCTGATATCGATAATTCAGGTGAGGCACATGTGGAGCAGTTCATCCACGGACGGGCCGAAGGACCCATTCAGATGGAATTGCGGCGCCTATGAAGCAAGCGATCCGCCAGCCGGGACCTGACTGAATGGCGCGCGCGGCCACACGACATGTCTGCCAGTCCTGCGGCGCTGTGCATCCGCGCTGGGCCGGGCGCTGCGACGCCTGCGGTGGATGGAACACGATAGCCGAGGAAATGGCACCCGAGTCCGTTCCCACCGGCGGCAAGGGAAACCGCAACGCCCGGAACACCAATGCCCGCAGCATCGAATTCGTCAGCCTGGACGGCAAGAACGAACCGGCGCCGCGCAAACGGTCCGGCATCAGCGAATTCGACCGGGTGGCCGGTGGTGGCCTTGTCCCCGGATCGGCGCTGCTGATCGGCGGCGATCCGGGCATCGGCAAATCTACCCTGCTGCTTCAGGCGGTGGCCGGTCTTGCGACCGGAAACGGGGCCGTACGCTGCGCCTATATTTCCGGCGAGGAATCCATCGACCAGGTCCGCATGCGCGCCGAACGGCTGGCGGTCACGAAGGCGCCGGTCACGCTGGCGGCGGCGACCAATATCCGCGACATACTGGCGACGCTGGACAGGGACGATTCGCCCGATATCGTTGTCATCGATTCGATCCAGACAATGTATCTCGAAGCCCTCGAATCCGCACCCGGAACGGTCAGTCAGGTCCGTGCTTCGGCGCAGGAACTGATCCGCCTGGCGAAGCGGCGCGGCATTACGGTGCTGCTGGTAGGCCATGTCACAAAGGAAGGTGTAATTGCCGGTCCCCGCGTGCTGGAGCACATGGTGGATACGGTGATGTATTTCGAGGGCGAACGCGGCCATCAGTTCCGCATCCTGCGCGCGGTCAAGAACCGCTTCGGCCCGACCGATGAAATCGGCGTTTTCGAAATGACCGATGCGGGGCTGGCGGAAGTGGCCAACCCGTCCGCGCTGTTCCTGGCCGATCGAGATGGCGATGTTTCCGGCGCCGCCGTTTTTGCCGGGATCGAGGGTACCCGACCGATTCTGGTTGAAATCCAGGCGCTCGTCGCCCCTTCTCCGCTCGGCACGCCGCGGCGTAATGTCGTCGGCTGGGACAGCGGGCGGCTGGCGACAATCCTTGCCGTTCTGGAATCCCGCGCCGGGCTACAGTTTTCCGGCAAGGATGTATACCTGAACGTCGCCGGCGGCTTCCGGATCAGCGAACCGGCGGCGGACCTTGCCGTGGCCGCTTCCCTGACATCGGCGCTTTACGGCTTGCCGTTGCCCGGGTCCATGGCCATCTTCGGAGAGGTCGGGCTGTCGGGCGAAATCCGGGCGGTCAGCCAGATGGCTGCACGCCTCAAGGAAGCGAGCAAGCTCGGCTTCACGCAGGTCCTTTGCCCGCACTGGCGCGGCAAGGTGTCGCCGAATGACATTAAATTACGGGAACTGTCGGGCGTCGGCGATCTACTAGCGCTGTTTCCCGATCAAACAACGGCCAGCCCCCGCGCTGCCATGATATAGCGAAACAAAATGACGCTGCCTTTTGAATTCGTCGATGTAATCGTCGCGACAATCCTGATCATTTCGGGACTTATCGGCTATTTCCGCGGCCTGGTCCGGGAAGTACTGTCGCTCGCGACCTGGATCGGCGCGGTGCTTGTTACACTATACGGGTTCGCTCACGTCCAGCCCTATGTCCGGCAGGTCATCTCCATGCCGGTTGTTGCCGATATCGTCACGGGCGTCGGCCTGTTCCTGATAACGCTTGTCATCCTGACGCTGATCAATCATACGGTATCGGGACGCGTCAAGGACAGCGTCCTGGGGGCGATCGATCACGGTCTGGGCTTCCTGTTCGGTATTGTCCGTGGCGCGCTACTGGTCTGTGTCGCCTATATCGCCGTGTCCTGGGTGTGGGCGGAGCATGAATTGGACCCATATTTTCAGGACGCCCGCACAATACCGATGGTTAAACAGGGCGCCGAAATGCTGAACCGACTTATTCCAAAGGAAATGCGTCACGAAACCCGATCCGCCGTCGACGGCGTTCGGGAATCGACGCAACAGGCCATCGAGTCCAGGAAGGTGCTCGAAGACCTGGAAAGGCTTGGCGCCCCCCTGCCCGACGCCGAAAAAGCGCCCGCCTACAAGGATAGCGAACGCCGCGACATGCAGCGTCTGATCGACGGAAAACAGTAGAAAGCGATAGCTGAAATGCTGACCACGAACCCGTTCCAGGACGACAAGTTACATGAGGAGTGTGCCATCTTCGGCATTTACGGCAATGACGAAGCCGCCGCACACACAGCCCTCGGACTGCACGCCTTGCAGCATCGGGGACAGGAGGCCGCCGGTATCGTTGCCTTCGACGGGGCGCAGTTTCCGGCCCATCGCGGTATCGGGCTCGTCGGCGATATATTCGGACGCAAAAGCGTCATTGAACGGCTGAGCGGCTTCGCCGCCATCGGCCATACGCGCTATTCCACCAGCGGCGCGCCCATGTTGCGCAACGTCCAACCCCTCTTCGCCGATCTCGAAATCGGCGGACTGGCGATCGCACACAACGGCAACCTCACCAACGCCCACACCGTGCGCAAACAGCTGGTGCAGCAGGGTTGTATCTTCCAGTCAACCACCGATACGGAAATCATCGTCCACCTCATGGCCACCCGCCGCGGCAGCGTGGTGGAACGGCTGACCAGTACGTTACAGCAGATCGAAGGCGCTTATTCGCTCGTCGTCCTGTCGCAGGAAAGCCTGATCGGGGTGCGCGACCCGCACGGCGTACGGCCTCTGGTCCTCGGCAAGATCGGCGACAACTACATGCTGGCGTCGGAGAGCTGCGCCTTCGACATCATCGGCGCCGCCTATGTGCGCGACGTTGAACCCGGGGAACTGGTCGTCATCAACAAGGAAGGCATCAGCAGCCATTTTCCCTTCGTGCCGCAACAGCAGCGGTTCTGTGTCTTCGAGTATATCTATTTTTCTCGCCCGGACAGCATCGTGGAAGGGATTTCGGTCTACGAGGCGCGCAAGCGTATCGGCATCGAACTGTCCCATGAAGCCCCGGTCGACGCCGATGTCATCGTGCCGATCCCGGATTCCGGCGTGCCCGCGGCAATCGGTTTTGCCCAGGGCTCCAATACGCCGTTCGAATACGGCATCATCCGAAATCACTATGTGGGCCGCACCTTCATCGAACCCAGCGATGAAATACGGCATCTCGGCGTCAAGTTGAAACACAGTGCGAACCGCGCCTATATCACCGGCAAACGGGTCGTGCTGGTCGACGATTCGATCGTCCGGGGAACGACCATCCGCAAGATCGTGGACATGGTCCGCCAGGCCGGCGCGAAGGAGGTTCATATCCGGATCGCAAGTCCGCCGACGACGCATTCCTGCTACTACGGCGTCGACACGCCGGAACGCAACGTTTTGCTTGCGGCAAACAACGACGTAGACGGCATGCGCGACCTGATCGGCGCGGATTCGCTGGCCTTCATTTCCATCGAGGGCCTGTATCGGGCGATGGGCCAGCCACAGCGCGACGCCGAAGCGCCGCATTTTTGCGACGCCTGCTTCACCGGCGACTACCCCATCCAACTGACCGACCAGATGGGCGAGTCGGACAAGCGGCAACTGTCCCTGCTCGCGGAATTCAACTGATGTCAGGCAATTTTGCACGATGAGCGGCAAACGTCTTGAAGGGCGTATCGCCCTGATCACCGGCGCGAGCCGGGGCATCGGCGCCGCGGTGGCGAAACGCTTCGCCGCCGAAGGAGCGCATCTGATTCTGACGGCCCGAACGGTTGGCGGGCTGGAGGAAGTCGATGACGCCGTCCGGGCCGCTGGCGGCAAGGCAACCCTCGTCCCCGCGGACCTGCTGTCGATGGACCAGATCGACCAGATGGGCGCGGCGGTGCATCAGCGTTTCGGCAGGCTGGATATCCTGGTCGGCAATGCCGCAACACTGGGCATCCTTTCGCCCGTCGCCCATGTCAAACCGGATGTGTGGGAAGAGGCCCTCGCGCTGAACGTCACCGTGAATTACCGGCTTATCCGCAGTTTCGACCCGCTGCTTCGGCTTTCCGATGCCGGACGGGCGATTTTCGTGTCCTCCGGCGCCGCGCGCACCGCCAAACCCTATTGGGGGCCCTATTCCGCCAGCAAGGCCGCCCTGGAATCACTGGTCCGCACCTATGCCGGCGAAGTCGCCTCGACATCCGTGTGCGCCAATATCCTCAGCCCCGGCGCGGTCCGCACATCGATGCGCGCCCAGGCCTTCCCGGGGGAAGACCCGCAGACCCTGGCCTCGCCCGACTCGATTACCGATGCCTTCGTCGAACTGGCGTCCGCCGACTGCATTCGCAACGGCGAGCGGATCACCGCACAGTAGGTCAAGGAGTCAGGGGAACCGCTGCAAGCGCCATGTTCCCTCACAGGTACTGCCCTGCCAGCGGCCGGCCGCTTCCCTCGGCGTGAATGTGCCGGCCATCACCGCGGCTGCCTTGCCGTCCCGGTTAAACACGCCCTCCCGGATTTCCCCGGTTGGCGAGATAGTGCCGCTCAGACTGATCGTCATCGCCCGCGTGCTGCCGCCGCCGGCCATGCGGCCTTCATTGACCGTTATGTCGAGCACGGTGCGCGCCGGGCAGCCGAGAAGGCCGAGCGAGGACTCAAAGTGACCGACCCAGCGACCATCCCACCGGGCCACTGCATCCACGGGCGCGCCGCCGGCGCAGGCGGACAACGCGATTCCGATCAGGAGCACGATGGCGCGAACGGTCATTCCTTCGGTGCGTACGGATTATGGCCCTTCCGGAGCAGCAGTCGAAGCGGGACTCCCTGCAGGCCGAAATCCTCGCGCAACCCGTTCATGAGATAACGCATATAGGATTCCGGCAGCGCTTCGGGCCGTGATGTCCAGAAGGCGAATGTCGGTGGCCGTGACTTGATCTGGGTCATATACCGCAACTTTACGCGCCGCCCTGAAACGAGCGGTGGCGGATGATCCGCCAGCATGAAGCCAAGCCATTCATTCAGCTTCGATGTACTGATCCGTGTATCCCAGGTGTCATAGATCGAAAAGACGCTGTCCAGCAGCCGGTCCAGATTACGTCCGTTCAGCGCCGAGAGGGTCAGGATCGGTATACCACGCACCTGCGGCAGCGACCGTTCCATCCTGTCGCGCAGCTTTGCCAGCGCGGCATCGCGATCGTCGATCAGGTCCCACTTATTGGCCGCGATAATCAGGGCACGCCCTTCGTCAATCGTGTTGCGCGCAATGGTCAGGTCCTGTTTTTCAAGCATATCGGTCGCATCCAGCAGCAACACGACAACCTGCGCAAAGCGGATCGACCGTTCGGTATCCGCGCGGGACAGGCGTTCAAGCTTTTCAGTGATCCGCGCCCGCCGACGCAGCCCCGCCGTATCCACGAGCTTCAGCGGACGCCCCTTGTAGTTCCAGTCGACGGTGATGGAATCCCGCGTAATGCCCGCTTCCGGTCCGGTCAGCAGCCGGTCCTCATTGATCAACCGGTTGATAAGCGTCGATTTTCCGACATTCGGCCGGCCGATAATCGCGAGTTGCAGGGCCTGTTCATAGGGCTTTGCCTCGCTGCCTTCCGCGCCCTCCATATGCCGCACGAGTGCGGCATAGAGATCCGCCATCCCTTCGCCGTGTTCGGCCGACAGGGCAATCGGTTCGCCGATGCCCAGCGAAAAGGCGTCATAAAGCCCCTCTTCGCCAAGCCGTCCCTCGCATTTGTTGGCGACGAGCAGAACCGGCGTGTCCCCGCGCCGCAGCCAGGCCGCGAAATGGGCGTCCATCGGCGTGACGCCCGCGCGGGAATCGATCAGCAGCAGCGCAAGATCGGCATCCGCGACGGCCCGATCCGTCTGGCGGCGCATCCGCGCCTCAAGACTGTCATCGAACGCCTCCTCCAGCCCCGCGGTATCGATGACGTTGAACTTCAGGTCCGCCAGCTGCGCGCTGCCCTCGCGCCGGTCCCGGGTCACCCCCGGCGTATCATCGACCAGCGCCAGCCGTTTGCCCACCAGACGGTTGAACAGCGTGGATTTGCCGACATTGGGCCGGCCGACGATCGCAACTGTAAAGGTCATTCGCTTTTGTGCCGTCCGTTATCGCATGGCGACCAGGTCGCCGTCCTCGGTCAAAAAATACACCGTTCCGCCCGCCGCCACCGGCGGCAGGAACACTGGACCCGGAAGTTCCTGTCGGCCCAGGACTTCTCCCGTATATGGGGAGACCGACCACGCCTCGCCATGACTGCCGGTAATTATCAGCCTGTCCCCGGCCAGAACGGGGCCGGACCACTTGATCGGATCGTCACGACTGTCGCTTTTTTCGAATTGCGGCAGGTTCCGGACCCAGCGGACCCGCCCGCCGCGCCGGGTCAGGCAGACCACCTGGTTTTCATTGGTGAGAACATAAACGAACTGACCCGCGACCCAGGGCATGTTGACGCCACCGATGCTCTGCTCCCATGCACGCGTACCCGACCGGATGTCGATGGACACCATGCGGCCGGAATGGCTGATGGCGAACGCCAGTCCCTGGTCGATCACCGGCAGGCCACGGATATCGGCAAGCGTCGAAATGGCGTCGAGCCGACGCGATGACGAAAGATTGTCGGACCACAGGAGACGGCCGTTTTCCTCCCTGAGAGCGAAAATCTCGCCCGAGGAATAGGGTATGAGCACCGCGCCGTCGCCGACAGCCGGGCTGGCGCCGCCCAGCAGACCGGCAACTTCGGCGAAGCCGGAATGGGTCCAGCTTCGCTCGCCCGTATCGGCATTCAGTGCAAAAGCCTGATTGTCGATGGTGATGACAAATACCCGGTTGCCGCTCACTGTCGGCGCCGCGCGCATGGGTCCGGACAGCCGTGCGCGCCAGATTTCCTTGCCCGTGTCCGCATTCAGGGAAACGACATCCGCGAATCCGGTGGAAATGAATAACCGGCCGTTGCCATAGGCAATGCCGCCGCCAAAGGCCTCTTCGTCATCTTCCGGCACTTTCAGATCCTGCTGCCAGAAAATCTCGCCATTCGCCGCATTGAGTGCGGTAATCTGCGACTCCACATCCATTGTGAAAACCCTGCCGTCGGCCACGACGGGCGTCGCGAGCAATCGCATCGTCGAGTCCGAACCCTCGCCGATATTGGTCCGCCACGCCTGGCTGATCGACACGGGAACGGCCACATGGTGCAGGGCATGGTTCGCATTGCCGCCGGACATGGGCCAGGACTCCGTTGCGACCGGGCGCGGCAATCTGACCTGCAGGTCCGCGATACGCTGGTCCGGCTCCAGATCGCGATCGAGGCTGAGAACCGAAATGCGTTCCCCGGGAATGCGTATGGTTTCCTCCTCGAACAATCCGCAACCGGCTGTCCCAAGTACAACCAGAATAGCTAAAGCGTTCCGCAAAACTGATAAATTCATGGCTACCGGCTTACGGCGCCAGCGTGCGCAGCAGTTCGGCCGACCGTGACCGCGCCCCGGACGGCGCCGTCGCATCGTCGGCGACGGCCTGGAAATGGCTTCGAGCAGCGTCGCTATTGCCCTGCCGGATGGCCAGAATGCCCAGATATTCGTTCGCCGTATGCCGCCAGGCGCCCGCTGCCGCAAG
Organism: Alphaproteobacteria bacterium; assembly: GCA_040905865.1. Lineage (NCBI taxonomy): Bacteria > Pseudomonadati > Pseudomonadota > Alphaproteobacteria > Alphaproteobacteria bacterium. Next base: position 2,640 of record JBBDQU010000072.1, on the reverse strand, counting down.
GGGCTGCAACCGGTTGGACAGCGCCGCCGGATCGCCGCTGTCGACCTGCGACATGACCGACAACAGGGTCCCAAGGTCGCGATACAGCGGTTCGATCGAAGTGTCGGCGGCAATAGCGTCGTATATGTCAATCGACGCGGCGGCGGCGCCGGCCTCCCGGCGGAGCGCGGCCTCCCGGAACCGGGCCAGCATCGCATATCCCGAATCCGTTTCCGACGCCAGTTGGCTCATCGCGCCGGCGGCCTCCTCCAGGTTACCGGAATCCGCCTCCATGAGCGCCGCCACAAACTGTTCGCTCAACTCGAGCTGGCGGCTCTCGGTATACGACTTCCAGCCGACATTCGCGGCAGCCCCGCCGATGACGATCACGATGATGGCGACGATGTACCGGCCATAGCGATCCCACAGCCTCTTGTAATTTTCATGCTTGAGATCTTCGTCGACCTCTTCGAAGATATCCGCCACGGGCGTCTCCTGCCATCCTGAATGAAGTTGGCCAACATAGCTATACCCGATACCCGAGGCAACGATGCAAGCGGATATCGGGGGTATACGCTGACGGCGCCGGAGACGGGCAGGCTTGCATGCCCGATGCCGATACCGCTAAATTACACTTTGAATACTGGTGAAATTATTTGTCATGCTGGCAGGAGAAACGGTTGGAGAATACCTGTCCGGATGGGGAGGCTGCCGCTGGGAACGGGCGCGGCATAGGGATCCTTGCGCCTATTGCCGCTCTGGCGATTCTGGCCGCGTCCTGCGGGGGCACCGAATCCGTATTTGCGCTGGGCGCCGGTCTGGCCAGTTTTGTGCATACGGACAAGCTGCCAACCGATTACGTGGCTGAATATGCCTCGGGAAAACAATGCAACCTTCTGAAGTCACTGGAGGATGGCGGGCCATTGTGCCGGGATTCCTTTGAGCGGAATATCATTGAGAAGCCGATCTACTGCTACCGCACAATCGGAGAGCCAACCTGCTACGCGACACCCGACCCCTATGGCGTGGGGGCGAGGCAAATCCAGTAAAGGGAATATGGCGATAGGAAAGACACCCGGGTCGGAATCATGGCATTTTAAGACAGCTAGGCCCGTTGACAGAAAGGCGGAACTCCGATGGCGACACTGTTGGATCTCTCTATTGGGCAAAACAGGAAATCTGGCAGAAACCGTACATTCTTCAACCGACAGGAACTCCGGCAATTGCTTGAGGTGTACAGTCGCCGCGTCGCCACGGGCGAATGGCGTGACTACGCGATCGACCATCAGGGCAATACAGCCATCTTTTCCGTGTTTCGGCACAGCTATGACGCCCCCCTTTTTTCCGTATCGAAATCGAGCGGCGGCAAGGATTGCAGTTTCACAGTCTTCCAGGGCAAGCAGAAGCTCAAACAGCATCATTCCCTGGATACCGTGCTGAAAATGTTTGATAATCCGCTGCGGCTGATTTCCACACGCTGACGCGCCTTCGGCCGAAAGCGACAATTATCGCGTAACGTGTGTGGTATGCGCTGTACGATTGTCCGCTGCGCCAGCGCTTTCCCATCGCATAAAAATCGGTCTGCCGCTGCATTGAATTCTGGCGGTCCGTCAAAACAGCGTCTATAAGGTCTTTGTCGATCAACGATGCAATCCTGACAAATCGGTCGGGGCTGGCACGGGTGTGTTTCCGAGACCTCCATGCCTGCAGTTCCGGACTTGTATTGGTGATGAACTGGCGAGAATGACGAATATCGAATCATTTGTCATTTTGTCTTGAGAGCGCTGCCTGCACCGAATATAGTGTGTGGTGTATCTCTGTTACACAATATGTGTGCCGTTTAATGCGGCATCCCCTGGCAGAGCAATTTGGGCAACGTCTTGTGGGGTCATCATGGAATGGACTGCGGAGCGAGTTGAGTTACTGAAAGAATTGTGGAGCGATGGATTGTCCGCGCGGCAGATCGCGGAGTCCCTCGGGCACATTACCCGGAACGCCGTCATCGGCAAGGCCCACAGGCTTGGGCTGTCGACGCGCACGGTTCCCTCCAAGCCGCTTATCGGCACCCTGAATCCGGTTACGGACCGGGTTTGCCAGTGGCCAATCGGCGATCCGGGGGCGGCGGATTTCCATTTTTGCGGAAAGCAGTCCAGCGTGAACCGGCCGTATTGCGAAGAGCACTGTATGCAGGCCTATCGGCAGACCAGTGACAGCAATGTCAGGGCAGTGGCCGGCGCGAAACGCTAACCGCCAGTTTCCCGTTATTATGCCCGGGGAATCTTCCACGACGCACTGTCAAGGACGATGCCCCGGGCAAAAGCTATGCTCTCTCGATCATTTCGAGCCATGGTAACGCGTTGATCTGAAAGCGTAAAATTCTTGGCTGTGCGATGAAAAACCGACTCCCCGATCCGTCAAACATTTACGCTCTTGATTTCAATTAGGAATTTCAGCGATTCGGAATCTGCCTAGTTTCAGCGACTATCGGCAACAATCGGTCCACAATTATGAATTCAACCTCGCAGGGTGGTTTACGGTGCGACCAAAAAAACCACCGTCACTCGCTTTATTCGAGCGGCCACACTTCGACGACGCCGTGAGCGACGGCGCACGGAACGCACGAGACTTTTTCGATGGCTTCGGCAAGATCGGCGGCTTCGA